>QIHH01000130.1 GCA_003230195.1 Gammaproteobacteria bacterium | reverse complement strand
TAACGAGTCTTTGCGGTCATAGTAATCTATTTTCCAGACGCGGTACTCTGCTTTATCGATCCATACACGTTGACGTTTGTAACCTGAGCGGAGGTCGACAGGATCACGTTCAATAATAAAATGATCTCTTCCATCAAAGGTTTCATCTTTAATGTAACGGTAGCTGTACTTTTCAATCTCCTGAGAGGAGATATCTTCATAAGCAAATTCACTGCCCATAAATGGCCCCGCCTTATTACGCGAAGCGATACGTTTAACCCGCTTCAGTGCTGGTAAATAGAGCCACTGGTCATCGGGTTCAAGTTTATGGGTGAAAGAGAGGAATGCGGTTCCTTTGACGTCTCTAGGCGTGTCAAAGATGATGATCACCTTGTCGCCATCATTACTCATCTCAAGTGTTTTATTGCGCAGCAGGCGTTCGCTGGTTTCACCGTGGCGGTTGTGCAGGATCATCTTTAACGATGCTGATGAGTCACCAAAGCCCGTATCGCGCAGGTCAGTCTCAGTGGCGATCGCCAATCCTTTTTTCTCAAGAGCGCTATCATCACTAGCAAAGATGGTGCTTGGTAGCAATATCACTAACAGCGGCAGTATGAGTGAATAGCTTTTATTAATCATCACGCGTTATCTCCTTGTGGTGAGTTTTTAATGACACCCTGTTTTTTAGTTTTCATGGTTAATTTTTTACTATCAAGTCGCATTAGTAACGCAGGTAGCAGCAGAAGATCGGCAATGATCGCCATCACGATTGCGATTCCGGTGAGTAGCGCCATTTGTGAATTGAGACCAAAGGTTGATTGTGCCAGTACCATAAAGCCAGCAACGAGAATGACTGACGTCATGACGATTGCCACGCCGACACTGCTAAAGGCGTGCCGCACGGCTGCTTCTGCGTCCATCCCTTGTTCGCGCCTTGCGCGCAGGTATTTACTTAGAAAATGAACGGTGTCATCCACCACAATACCGAGGCTCATACCGGCCACCATCGAGACCGCCATATTGACCTGGCCCACCATTAAACCCCATATACCAAAGGCGAGTCCTGCGGGTAACAGATTGGGTATGAGGCTTAACATACCTATTTTGAAGCTGCGTAGGGCGAACATGATGATAAATGAGATCAGGATCACCGCAGCAAAGGTGCCAACTAACATGCTGGTGATATTACGTTCTGAAATATACGCAAACATGATGCCTGGCCCAACACCAATGGCGCGGCTATTACGGGTATTTTCTGCTAGCCACTGTTCACCCCGGAGTGCAATATCACGCAACTGTTTTGAGGTCATGTTGTCGAGCGTTGCAATCACCTGTGTGGATGACTTGTCGACATTAAGCTGGTTGTTCAGGTCAAGACCATAAGGGAGTGATAGCTCATACAGCAGTAGATACTGTGCGGCAAGTTCACTGTTCTCTGGCAGCTTGTACCAGGCGTTATCATCACCGTGCAGATTTTTATTTAAGCGCTTGAAGGTATCACTAATGGTATTGACATGTGTCACTTCCGGTTGTGATCTTAGCCATTGAGTAAAGGCATCCAGCTCAGCTAAAAACTCAGGGTTACTGACGCCATTACTATTGTGAGTGCGCAGTGAATACTGTAGTTGATAAATGCCGGTCAGGTGGACGGTAGTGAAATCGACATCTTGGCGGTATTCAGTGCTGGTATCAAAATATGCAACAAAGTCATCATTGAGTTCGATCCGTGGGATAAATGAGAGGATAATCAAACTCACAATAATCGATGACCATAGGATCGCTTTACGACGTTTCACCACCACAGATGCGAGGCGGTCCATTGCTTGTGTCATGCGGTCAGGTCGTGGTGAGACTTTCAGTGGCATAATTGCGAGGAATGCGGGTAAGAACGTAACGGAATAAACAAAGGCGGCCATTACCCCGATCGCGGTGATATTGCCGAGATCATGAAAGGGTGGTGAATCACTAAAATTAAGCGATAAAAAGCCGATCGCGGTGGTGATACTGGTGAGAAAAACGGGTGATAGATTAATCCGTAGACTCTCGGCAATCGCTGCACGTTTCTCAGTACCGTTACGCATTAGGGCTAACAGTGTGACTAAAATATGAATTGAGTCTGCTACCACCAGCGTCATAATGATGGTGGGTGCGGAAGCCGATGGAGGGGTGAGTTTTACCCCTAGCCAACCCGCGATGCCCATGGCGGTGATGACTGACATCACAATAATAATTAAGGTACCGATGGTCGCACTGAATGATCGCACCAGAAAAAAGGTGATGATGATAATCACCAGGTACATGATCGGTACCAGTGAGGCCATGTCATTTTGACTCGACTCCATGAATGAATTATTCATCATCATCATGCCAACGAGGTGAACATCAATCGGGTAGTTGGCCTCAATTTCAGCAGCCAGCGCGCGCGCTGCAGCTGCTGCAGTTGGTACTTCATCCATCGCTTTGCCGGGTAGCTGAAAGGTGACGTTAATGCCAGTTGTACCGCCTTTGTTAGCCACTAATCGTTTGTGCAGTGCTGGCTCAGAGAGGGCGACCGCTTTAATGTTATCCAGCGCTGCCTGATCAAGGTTTAATGCATCGAATACGAGGTCTTCAACAATCAGGTCATCTCCTTCCGCTACGGTGTGCTGGAAGTTGCTGATTGAATCAACACGTAAAGCGAATGGCAAGAGCCAGGCCTGTTCGGTAACCTGTTCAACGGCTGCCAAGGTACTGGGGGTAAACACATCTGCGTCATTGTGCGGAGAAAGGGTAAAGAGGATGTTATCAACCTTGGTATAGGTGCGTTGCAGTGCTTCAAATGCCTGCATCTGTGGGTTATCGTCACTAAAGAAGACGCGGTAGTCCGTATTGAAGCCGAGGTTTTTAGCGCCACTGCCAGCAGCGATTGCCAGTGCAAGTGTCAGGATGACAATGGGCCAACGCCAACGCACCACCCACTGACTGTAGCGGTGTGCAAAACTATTGCTGTTTTTGTGATTCATGCTCTTAATCCTTCAAGATAACCAATTAGCCCTTCAACACAGGCTTCCAGTAATGTGCGATCTTGCGCATTTTTTGCGAGGCCGATGGCACCCTCTATGCTCGCGACAAAAAAAGTGGCCACTTGTCTGGTGTCGATCTCTGTTTTAACGTGTCCGGCAGCTTGCCCTCGCTTAAAGGCAGCCGCCAGTTCGTCACACCAATGGTTAATTTCCCGGTTAATGCGTTGACGAAATCCTTCGTCGATAGGGGACATCTCCTGGCCTAGGTTGTTAATCGGGCAACCGAGGCGAATCATCTCATCCGTCATGTCACTTACCTGGGCGCGTAGCAGTGTGCTGATACTGGTGATGGGGTCAGAGGTATTTAAGGCAGGTTCCCATCGAGTAGCGCATTCGGGTACGAAAACTTCCTCAAAAACGGCATAGCCGAGTGTTAGTTTGCTAGGGAAATGGTGGTACAGTGCCCCTTTGGAGAGGCCGCTTTTAGTCAGGATGTCACCAATACTGGTGGCTTGAAAGCCATTTTCAAGAATTTCTTCTGCGGCTATTTCCAGTAATTTCCGACGGTTGTCTGCTAATTGTGCGGCAGCGTTCATGGTGATTCTCCTTGATGCGATGAATGGAGAGTATCAGACCGACCGGTCGGTTTTCAAGGGGTGGGTAAAATAATATGATGTTTTTTTGGTGGGCGATTCTATCTATTTGAATTATTTAGATTTTATTTGATTGCTCTGTTTCACTATCCAGCACAAATGAAAAAACTCCATCGGCTATGTTAGAAAAGGGTAGGGTGAGGTAGCATAGAAT
>QIHH01000028.1 GCA_003230195.1 Gammaproteobacteria bacterium | reverse complement strand
ATGAAGACATTATGAATGGCGTGATCAAAAGCATTGTGTTTGGTGTGGTGGTGACATGGATTGCTGTTTTTGAAGGTTATGATGCAGTGCCAACCGCCGAAGGGGTGAGTCGTGCTACGACACGTACGGTGGTTCATGCCTCGTTGGCAGTACTGGGGCTCGATTTTATTTTGACCACCTTGATGTTTGGTGAAGTATAAAAAAGACGTAACTACTCAGCTAACCCATGAAATTCGCCATTTCAGCGTTAAAAAATGATCATTTACACCTGTAAACTCATATTTTTCGCCTTGAACTGATGAATTTCATGGGCAATCTGAGTAGTTACAAAAAGGCTTGAGATTAAGGAATGTTGATATGCAAAATACACGACTAGTCGAGACATCGGTAGGGGTTTTTGTCGCAGCAGGCATCGCTGCATTTTTTATGTTGGGGATGAAAGTAAGCAACTTTAATGCCTTTTCTGATGTTGAAGGTTATGAGGTGAGCGCGCAGTTTGAGAATATTGGCGGCCTCAAGGTGCTGTCATCAGTCAGTGTGGGTGGGGTGCGTATTGGCCGTGTGACATCAATTGGTTTTGATCAGGAAGATTATGAAGCGGTTGTCACTATGACGATCGATCCTAAATATAACCGCCTGCCAACGGATACCTCCGCGAGTATTTTCACATCGGGCCTGCTGGGTGAGCAATACATCGGTTTTGAACCGGGTGGTGAAGAGGCGTTCTTGCAAGAGGGTGATACGATTTTCCTGACCCAGTCAGCGATTGTGCTGGAGCAGGTGATTGGTCAGTTCATGTTTAGCAAGGCATCGGAAGGGGCCGGCGAGTAATGCGTTTACAACTGTTTTTTAGGCGCAGCTTATCTGCTGCGGCTCTGTTTGGTATTGTGATGGGTAGTTCGTTGGCACTCGCCGTTGAACCTGCGCACAGCATTGTGCTGTCATTGGATGAAGCGGTAGAACGCGCGTTGGCAACGGACCCGCGTATCGAAGAGCGCCTACATCTGGTGAATGAGGCGCGAGCGCTATTGCAGCGTGCACAAGGCAGTGATGACCTGATCTTTGATGTGAACGCCTTTGTTGGTTTGACTACGCAGGTGGAGGGTGGTTTTTTTGAGCCGGGTACGACCACGCCACGCTCCGATAAATATGAGTATAGCGGCCTCACTTCATGGACGTCGGTGCAGTTCAGTATCATCAAACCGCTCTACACCTTCGGCAAGATTGAGCACTTTACCGATGCGGCGAAAGGCAATATCACCGTTAAAAAAGGGGATGTGCGTCTTCAGCGTGCAGAGACCACGCTTGATGTGACGCGTGCCTATTATGGCTACCTGACGGCGCGTGATACGCGTTATTTGTTTGAAGATGTTGAGGGGCGTTTGCAAAAGGCGCAGGATCTGGTTGAGCGCTGGATTGAAGAGGAGAGTGGTGATGTGCGTCAGGCCGATCTCTACGCGTTGCAGAGTGGTATGGCGATTGTGAGGCGATACCACGCCACAGCTGAGTCGGTTGAGGCGATTGCCCTGGCGGGGTTGAAAATGTTGACCGGGATTGAAGGTCATGCCGAGCTTGAGCTGGCTGACTCACGTATTCGTCCAGTTGATTTGCCGCCGGAGGCATTGGAAGAGTTACAGCAGATGGCGCTGGAACGGCGACCAGAAATGAATCAGCTGGCGGCGGGATTGCAGGCGCGGCGTTCACTGGTGGCTGCACATCGCGCGGGAAAGTTACCCAATATTTATGCGGGGGTTGCTGGCATGGCGGCTTATTCACCGAAGCGAGAGACATTAAAAAATCCTTATATATCTGACCCGTTTAATGATTACGGTGCAACACCATTAGTGGGTGTGAAATGGAACTGGGCAACTGGGGTGCAGGCGGCAGAAGTCGCGGGAGCGAACGCGGCGTTAGCGGCGTTGGCTGAGCGTGCCTCATTTGCGCAGCAAGGGATTCCTTTTCAGGTTGCAGAACAGTTTCATCATGTGCAGGGGCACTATAAAATGGTTGCAGAACTCAAGAAAGGTAGCCGTGCGGGGAGGCGCTGGATGGTCAGCCGTTATGTTGATTTTGAAGCGGGGCTTGAAGAGGCGGAGGCGGTGCTGGCTGCTTTTCAAGGATATGTGCTGATCTATAGCGATTATCTAATGGCGGTAAATAACTATAATATGCATGTTGCGCGTCTGCGCCACGTGACAGGGGATTACTTATGAAGCGGTTGTTAATAATTGTCTCTTTCTATCTCTTCATGTTGTTGCCGATTGGCGCGGCGAGTGCCAATGCACCTGCGCAACAGTTGGTGATTGATACCACTACCAAACTGTTGGCGCTGATTGAATCTGAACGGGAAGCAATTACGGCACGACCCGTCTATATTTATGAATTGGTTGAGGGCACTATTTCCCCTCATTTTGACTTTGAGCGTATGGGGCGACTAGTGCTGGGTAAGCACTGGCGCAAGGCGAGCAAAACGCAGCGCGAACAGTTCGTTAAAGAGTTTAGTTTCCTGCTGGTGCGGACCTATGCGACAGCGATGATGGATTACAGCGGGCAGGAGGTGATCTACCTGCCTTATCGTGAGGGGAAAAAGAAAGGCGAAGTGGTGGTCAGAACGGAGATCGATCAAAAAGGCGGTTTTCCGATACCAATCGATTACAACCTGCACCTGAAAGAGGGCGCGTGGAAGGTCTATAACGTCAAAATTGATGCGGTGAGCCTAGTGTTGAACTATCGCACTACCTTTTCTGGTGAAATTCGTAAGCTGAAAGGAATTGATGGTCTGATTATTCAGCTGCAAAAGCGTAATCAGGATGCGCGTGATGGCCAGTAATAGCGTTAAGGCACAGTTTGAACGTCAATCTGAAGGGGTGTTTTTATTATCAGGTGAACTTAGTTTTGCTAGCGTGGCTGGTGTGCTTCGTGAAAGTGAGCCGTTACTAGTGAGTCGCAATGGCGGTGATGTTATCACGATTGATTTACAGGGTGTTGGCCGTAGTGATAGCGCTGGTATTGCTCTGTTGGTGGAATGGTTGCGTAATGCTAAAAGTCAAAATAGTGACATTACCTTTCTCAATATTCCGTCACAGATGTTGGCGTTAACTCGCTTGAGCGGGCTTGAGGCGGTTTTAGGGTTGTCAAAAACACCCTCGTAGCGTGTGATTGTACATAAAACAGTGCTATTGGTGCTAATCATCTCGTTTTGCAGCATTTTCTGGTACCATAGCGCGACATTTTCACCATAATACAGAGAACAGCCGACGGGATGGTGTGAATTACGTGCAGGCTGTTGATTGAGAATTTTTGATGCAAATTGATGAAATAAAAAAAATGATTGAGGCAGGAATGCCTGACAGTCAGGTGAGCCTGAACGGCGATGGCACTCATTTTGAGGCAGTCGTGGTCAGTGAGGCCTTTGAAGGCAAAGGGATGTTGCAGCAGCACCGCATGGTCTATGCCACGCTGGGTGACAATATTGAAAATGCCTCGATACATGCGCTTTCAATGAAGACCTACACCCCGGCTCAGTGGGAAGAGGCACAGAAGCGCAAGGTGCTTTAATTACGATTAAAATGAAGGTTTCACTCTTCACTCGCTATATTTCGATAATGGTTTATTTAAAGACTCATCATGGATAAATTGATAATTTCCGGCGGAACGCAGCTTAACGGTGCGGTTCGTATGTCCGGTGCAAAAAATGCTGCGCTGCCAATTCTGGTCTCGACGCTGCTCGCGGATGAGCCGGTAACGGTATGTAATGTACCGCATCTGCACGATATCACCACCACCATGGAATTATTGGGTCGCATGGGTGTGATCTTAAGCCTGGGCGACAATATGGAAGTGGAGGCAG
>QIHH01000113.1 GCA_003230195.1 Gammaproteobacteria bacterium | reverse complement strand
TTGAGTTGTTGATTCAGGTAGGAAGCTAAAACATGCTCAAGCGCTTCTTTGCTAAACAGCGTGTTGCCTTCAAACCTGAAAGCATGAACTAAGCGTTTAACCCCGCCGCTCTTTTTCGAGGGTTTCTCTACCTCAGGAATAGTAATGTCAGGACTATCCCTGACTGGCTCCTGAGCATCACGCTGCTGCTTGATGTCCCGCTCAAGAATACCGGCGTCAGGAATGGCCTGCGCGAAACAAAAACCTGACACCATCATTAATGACAGCAACAACAGGTTCTGGACTGAGTTCATGCTTCTCTCTTCCTTGAAATTTTTCAGTTTTTTTGCTGGTCGTAGTTAAGGTGATGTTTTACACGCTCTTTCAGCCCGTATCGGGCGACATGATCAAAACTTGAGGGGACAGATCATCAAAAACAAGCAAATACAAAACGATTATCTTTTCCATTGTTGAATCACCGCAGGCGATGCAGGTTACAATCCAACGTTTTCGGGTCGGTGACTCCCGCCGGGCGGCGAGATACGAGTTAATGAATAAAGCCAGAGGTTCCATAGAGCAATGACAGTAGACACGTGCCTCTCCCTAAGCGAGAGTGTATTTCAGCTATCAAACTATATTATTCAGAGAGCGAGCTAACTGAATCATCGATCATGCATACAAATACTGGCTCTGTCATGCACAGCCATATGTTTCATCATTAAAAATGAGTAAAACCTATTTGGAAAAAGCACTCAAATCAAGCACCTCGATATTACCCATCCACATCGCATAATCCCGATGGTCTCGCAACTCGTCACCACTCAGCGGATGAACCAACACTGTTAGACCGTTACGCTGTAGTGTCAACCATGGCACCAGCTCTGAGAAAATTTTCGGTGAAAATGCTAACTGACAACTCCAGCATGGATGAGGGCCCACTGGTTTCTGATGCACACGCCCCATCTCAACATCAAAAAGACCGGCAGCGCTTTCGCACAATACCTGCGCCTGCTCAAGTGTCACCGCATCAAAATAAACATGCGCGTGATAACCGCTAATACCACTAACAAATGGTACGCTACTCATATAAGGATTACTCACTCAAAATCTTCTTAATCAACGATTTCACTTCACTCGGCTCAAACGGCTTATCACATAATGCCGATATACCCGCCTGTTTAACCCCGGCAAGCTGGCTCTTATTAGCCACACTGGTCACCATTAAAATCGGAATCGATTTTTGCATGCCCTTTTCTCGCACATATTTAGTCAACTCCTGTCCATCCATCTCCGGCATATTGTAGTCAGTGATAATTAGATCAAACAGACGCCCATCCATACATGCAAGCGCCTCTTTACCATTCACCGCCTGAACAATATTAATAATGCCAAGATTATTTAATACGCGGCAGATATGCTTACGCGCCGTAACACTATCATCCACCACTAACACGAGTAGCTCATCCAGTTCAATCTCTTCCAGCTCCAGATTCTCCGGCTCGATAAATTCCAACGTTGAGTAGAGCGCTTTTTTTAGATCTTCTGGATCAAACGGCTTAGAAAGAATGGCCACTACTCCCGCCTGCCTTGCCGGTTCTAGGTAGTAGTCTGAATGCTCACTAGAGACAACCATGAACGGGATATGTTCAAGCGCATTATCCGCACGCATTTTTTGTACCAGTTCAGTTCCACTCATATCACTACCAGATCAGGTTGATACTGCTGCATATCCTTTAATGCAGACTCACCATCGCTAAACCAGTCGACCTTACTCAAGCCCAGCCTGTCAAGATGACCCGCGATGACTTTTCGCTGAGTGGATGAAGGCTCGATAAAGGTCACGGCAAGATCCGTAATATTCATGGTACGTTCACTCATCAAAACTCCCTGATAAAAAAACCAGATTAAAATCGGATTAAATTCCTGTTTAACTATATAGGGTCTGTATTTAAACCTAGTCAGCCCTTAAAACAATCTTTATAGGCCCATATTAAGGCCAGATACCACGCGCCAATGTCACTTTCACTAGATGTTCAATCGACACTACCAGCGCCGCAGTGCGTAGATCGACGGGACTACAGTGGCAAGGCTCTCCATCAACATTCACGGTCGGTTCATGTTGCGTCGCGGCCGACAAGCTACCCCAGCGCTCCACTACCCGATCAACCGCCTGGTGTATCTTGTGCTTTAGCTTGCGATTAACCACCTCCAGCTCCCATTGCTCATTCTCAAAATTTTGCACCCACTCGTAATAACTGACCACGACACCACCGGCATTCACCAAGATATCGGGTAGCAGGCAGACTCCATTACTAAACAGGATCGCATCAGCACCTGGCGTAGTGGGGCCATTGGCCGCTTCGACCACCAGCTTTGCTTTAATACGTGCCGCATTACCTTTGTGGATCTGGTTACTCTGTGCCGCAGGGATGAGTACATCGCAATCCAGTTCTAGTAGGTCTTCGTTCGTTACTGACATGGTATCCGGCAGACCCACCACCGTGCGGTGTATCTGTTTATATTCAATCACCGCCTCGACATCCAAGCCGTGCTTATCATAAATCCCACCTTGGCTATCACTCACCCCGACGATAATCGCCCCCGCCTCGCTAAACAGCTGCGCCGCAATCGCCCCGACATTACCAAACCCCTGCACCACCACCCGTGCGCCGACAAGACTTTGAAAATTGCACAATGTGGTCTGTTCAAGAAAATACTGTGTCGCATAGAGTACGCCACGTGCGGTCGCCTCGCGTCGTCCCAGTGAACCACCCAGCTCAACCGGCTTACCCGTCACCACCGGGCGGTTATTCCGCCGCGGGTGCATCACATCATAGGTGTCATAAATCCACGCCATGGTCTGCGCGTTGGTGTACATATCGGGCGCTGGAATATCGGAATGCGGCCCGATGTTATCCCCTAGCTCTGTGATATATCGACGTGTAATGCGGCGCAACTCATCCTCGCTCAATGATTTTGCATCACACACTACCCCACCCTTGGCACCCCCAAATGGGATATGCACTAGGGCACATTTCCAGGTCATCTCAGCGGCAAGGAATTTCACCTCATCCATGGTCAGGTCAGCATGATAACGAATACCTCCTTTGCCCGGCCCTAACACGCGGTTATGCACTACCCGAAAACCTTCGAAGACCTGCACCGAGCCATCATCCATTTCGACTGGAAAACTGACACTAATGGTACGCTTAGGCGCATGCAAGAAACCAAACAGACCACGATGAAAGCCATCCAGCAGGCGGGTGGCACACTGCAACCGCTGCATGCTGGTTCTCGATAGATCCAGATCTTCCCGGTCTATTTCATTCATCGGAGTGTCAATATGTGTCATTCATCAGCCTCTGTGCAGAAGTTCAAACGTGCAGCTAGTAGTAGCGCTATTGTTAAGCCGATAGTATAGTCACAATAACCACCATATTTGCAACTAATAAGGGAAGAGCCATGCAACCATTTCCACAGCACAATAAGGGTAGTATTTTCGTTACACTCAGCTTCACATTGCTGGCAGCATTTTCGGCACCGGCAATAGCAAACGATTCCACGGATGCCAAATTACAACAGGCAATTGCGGGTGACCACCGCAGCGCAAAGAACAGCGCACGAGACCAGTACAGAAAGCCACAGGAAACACTTAGCTGGTTAGGCATAAAAGATGATATGACCGTGGTTGAAATCACCCCCGGTGGTGGCTGGTACAGCGAAATACTCGCCCCCTATCTAAAAGAAAACGGCACCTTTTATGCCGCTGGTTTTGATGCCGAATCCAAGACCAGGTATTTTCGTAAAGCAGCTAAAGCTTTTAAAGAGAAATTAGCCGCTAACCCAGCTGTTTATGACAACGTAAAAGTCACCGAGCTAGCACCACCCAGCAAGACTAACATTGCACCCGCCGGTTCTGCTGACATGGTACTGACCTTCCGCAATGTTCATAACTGGATGAGCGCTGGCAATTCTGATGCCATACTCGCGGCAATGTACACCGCATTGAAACCAGGCGGCATACTGGGCGTGATTGAACACCGCGGTAACCCTGAAGTCAAACAGAGTCCCAAGGCAAAGTCAGGCTATGTAAATGAGGCCTATACGATTGCGATGGTAGAAAAAGCAGGCTTCAAGCTGGTCGAAAAATCAGAATTGCTTGCCAATTCAAAAGATAATCGAGAACACCCGCAAGGAGTATGGACACTGCCACCAAGGCTTAAACTCGGTAAAGTAAACAAAGAAAAATACCTCTCAATTGGCGAAAGTGATCGCATGCTACTTAAGTTTGTCAAATAAATAGGAGCTGAAAAATAGTATGTATATAGCGATGAATCGATTCAAAATCGCACTGGGCAGTGAACAGGTGTTCATCGAAATCTGGAAAAACCGCGACACCTTTTTAAGTGAGGTGCCCGGTTTTAAAGACTTTAATCTGCTACAAGGGCCAACCAACGAAGAGCACACGCTGTTTGCATCCCACTCTATCTGGAAATCAAAAAGCGACTTCGAAAACTGGACCAAATCGGAGGCGTTCAGAAAAGCACATGCCAATGCGGGTGGGCCGAAAAAAAACATATACTTAGGCCCTCCACAGTTTGAAGGGTTTGAATCAGTCGTATAAAACAGGTTTAATACTATGAGAACCTGTGCCGAGTGGCACTTACTTAAGTGCTATGTTAAATGAACATTTGCAATGTTGACTCGTCATCTTGGCATGCTTTTAGCCGGGATCCATCATTTAGTAAGAGTTGGATTCCGGCCAAAAGCATGCCAGAAGGACGGGGAACGCTTAAAATCCAGAGCCATTCGGGCCTAGACTGAATTCACATTAGGCCCATAGTTCTAGTACAAATGTAACATCCAGGTTATACATAATAATAATTAACAATTAGGATTAATATTACAAACAACATCGCGATTTAACCGTTACAACATCCTTACCACCCCACCCTGCCTAATAATTTTCACCATCCACTACGATAAGAAGTTATTATATAATGCGAGGCCTTTTCACGAGAACTCATTTTCGTTCCAGCAAGGCATCAATGACCGAAAAAATGGCGTTTACACGCAGTAAATGACTGTTTTGAGATCATTTGTAACGCAGCTGGAGCGGACAATAGACTCGTGCAAAGGTCTCAATTCACTAAAAATATTCTCGACTACCAGCCACACCAGCAGACTATGCCACACACAGGGCAGGACATAACAATGAAAAAAGCTTTGACGATCGGCACGCTATTAATCACAGGTGGGGCCATAGCCGCAATCCCGTATATAATCGGAGTCGACATTGAAGAGCAGTTCCGCACCCAGTTCGAAGAACTTGCCACTTCACCTCAATTACCGCCAGAAATGCAGATAACCCTTGACCGCTACGAACGCGGCTACCGCACTGCCATGGCCTACACCTCTTTCTCTCTCGATATGAGCAACACACAACAGAACCCAGCACCGGGTGCACCACCCCCTCCCGAAAACCTTAAGCTGACGATAAAACATGAAATCGAACACGGCCTGCTAATAAGTGGCGCCCCCTCTTCGATGACAGTGGCGAAGTTTATCTCCACCATTGAACTGAGT
>QIHH01000084.1 GCA_003230195.1 Gammaproteobacteria bacterium | reverse complement strand
TGCGAAAGTGGCGAAATTGGTATACGCGCTGGTTTTAGGTACCAGTGGGGCAACCCGTGAGAGTTCGAGTCTCTCCTTTCGCACCATATTTAATCTCTCTATTGTTTGCTCTTTGACTCACTTAGTGACGCTGGGATCTAGCCCTGTTTACTACATCTTGCATCACAGCAAGGCATGGACAGATATCGTGAATAACTGAGCTGATTGTTGAAAAAAACCTCAAAAGTGCTTGTATTGTCTTTATTTGTCAGTGGATAACAGAAAATTCGGCTCGAAATGCGCATTTAGTCCGTGTAAACTGCACTTCTTAGTGCCTATATTGTGGGCATTCGTCGAATTTTGCCTTATTCCTGCTATGCGCCCTAGGCTTTTTCAACAACCTGATTTTATTGTAATTGAATTATTTTTAGTTAATTGAGGAAAGATGACATGCAAGTTTCTGTAGAGGCCACTAGCGCGCTGGAACGTAAAATGACGGTAGCAGTGCCTGCTGAACGTGTTGATCAAGAGGTGCAGAAGCGTCTTCAATCACTGTCGCGTACAGTGAATTTGCCTGGTTTTCGTCCGGGCAAAGTACCAGCCAAGGTTGTTGCAAACAAATATGGGCCTAAAGTGCGTCAGGAAGTGATGGATGAAGTGACCCGGACTAGTTTTTATGAAGCACTGACGGCTGAGAAATTACAGCCAGCAGGCATGCCTGTTTTTGAGCCTAAGCTGACAACTGAGAGTGACAACATTGAATTCACTGCAACTTTTGAAGTTTACCCGGATGTTGAATTGGCGTCATTTGAGGGGGTGAGTGTTGCAAGACCTGCCGCTGAGATCGCCGCAAGAGATATTGATGGGATGATCGATAAAATGCGCCGTCAACGCGTTGAGTGGGAAGAAATAGACAGGGCTGCTAAAATAGAAGATCAGTTGGTTGTTGATTTTGTTGGTTCTGTTGATGGTGAGAAGTTTGCAGGTGGTGAAGGTGAAAATGTGACCTTAGTGCTGGGTTCCAGTACTTTTATTCCTGGTTTTGAAGATCAGCTAGTCGGCCGTTCAAAGGGCGACGAGACAACGGTGAGTGTGACTTTTCCTGAGGATTATCAGGCTGTTGAACTCGCAGGAAAAGCTGCTGAATTTGCGGTCACCATTCAATCAGTTTCTGTGGCAAAGCTGCCAGAAATCGATGAAGAGTTTGCTAAGAATTTTGGCATCGAGAATCTGGACGATCTGCGCGGTGAGCTAAACAAAAGCATGCAGTATGAGCTGGATCAGGCGATTAAAGGCAAAACCAAGCAGGCGGTGATGGACATGCTGTTTGAGAATAACTCACTTGAATTGCCCAAGAGTCTGGTGGATGACGAAATCAATGCGCTGATGAATCAGATGAAAGCGAACCTGAGCAAACAGGGTGTGCCTGTAGGTGGGCTGGATATGATGGATGGTAAAATGTACGAAGACCAAGCGCGTCGCCGTGTGACATTAAGCCTGCTGATTTCTGAAATTGTAAAGTCTAATGATCTTAAAGCTGCTCCTGAGAAGATCCGTGAAACAGTTGAAACCGTTGCGTCCACTTATGATACACCCGATGAAGTGGTTAAATGGTACTACGCGGAGCGTGAGCGTTTAGGCCAAATTGAGTCAGTTGTACTTGAAGAAATGGTTGTTGACTGGGTTCTGGATAAAATTCAGGTTGAAGATCAGACGACGACTTTTGAAACATTGATGGAGCGTCCTAAGCAATAATCCCTGTTTTTTATGCTGTCCCCTCCCTTTACTGGTGCAATGTGTGTTGACGAGAGGTAGGGATGGCATTGAATTACTGAAAACTGCTATCTTATTGAAATTAGCACTGAATAGTGGTCAGTTGAGATGGTAGCTGGTCTGTTTGCAGAAAGAGAGCATAAAGTTGCGTTTTATTGCTCATGAATGGGCTCCCTGAGCCGAATATTAAAGCCGTGCCATGGATAAGTTTAATTATATTCGATTGTTTTTTTGTATGAAAAGGTCGAAAAAGTAAGTAATCTGAGTCTGAAGATTCATGGATATTTCTAGATAAGACAAATAGTTGCAGAGCAACAGGAAGCATTAAAGGATAGAGGGTGATGACCGATAGAATAATTGATCAGATGGTAACAGGAGAGACCAGTATGAATCTGGTTCCGATGGTAGTGGAGCAGTCTTCACGCGGGGAGCGTGCCTATGATATTTACTCTAGGCTGCTTAAAGAGCGGGTTATTTTTCTGGTAGGACAGGTTGAAGACCACATGGCAAACCTTGTGGTGGCGCAGTTATTATTTCTGGAGTCTGAAAATCCAGATAAAGATATACATCTCTATATTAATTCGCCGGGTGGTTCCGTGACCGCTGGCATGGCGATATATGACACTATGCAGTTTATTAAACCTGATGTTAGTACTATGTGTATAGGTCAGGCGGCGAGCATGGGCGCGTTGCTTCTGACTGGTGGTGCGAAAGACAAGCGCTATTGTTTGCCTCATTCGAGAATGATGATTCATCAGCCGTTGGGTGGTTTTCAGGGGCAAGCAGCTGATTTTGATATCCACGCACGTGAAATTCTTCGTATTCGAGATGAGCTAAACAAGGTGATGGCAAACCATACCGGGCAGAAACTTGAGCGTGTACAGGCCGATACCGACCGTGATAATTTCATGTCAGGCGATGAGGCCGTTGAATACGGTTTGATCGATACAGTATTAGAAAAACGATAACGCGGCATAATAGTTGCATTTTGTTTGAATGTGTAACGAAAATTGACGGATAAAGGGTATATATTCCCTTTAATCATGAAGTAGCGGAGTTAGTCATGAGCGATGATAAAGACAACGACAACGATAAAACTGAAGAGAGCGAAAAGTTACTGTATTGCTCTTTTTGTGGTAAGAGTCAGCATGAGGTACGTAAGCTAATTGCAGGTCCATCGGTCTTTGTTTGCGATGAGTGCGTAGAACTTTGCAATGACATTATTCGAGAAGAGGTGCAGGAGAAGTCTGTTTCCATGCAGGGCGCTAAATTGCCAACGCCCCATGAGATTAATGACATTCTTGATGAATATGTGATTGGGCAAAAACGCGCTAAAAAAGTGCTGGCAGTTGCGGTTTATAACCACTACAAGCGCCAGGAAGTGGCTGGTAATAAGGGTGATGTTGAACTTGCAAAGAGTAATATCCTGCTTATTGGCCCAACAGGGTGTGGTAAGACGTTGTTGGCTGAGACCCTTGCTCGATTGCTTAATGTACCGTTCACCATTGCTGATGCAACGACGCTGACTGAAGCGGGTTATGTGGGTGAAGACGTCGAAAACATCATCCAGAAGCTGCTGCAGAAATGTGACTATGACGTGGATAAGGCGCAGAGTGGCATTGTCTACATTGATGAAATCGATAAAATTTCGCGCAAATCAGATAATCCATCGATCACACGTGACGTGTCTGGTGAAGGTGTGCAACAGGCTCTGTTGAAATTGATTGAAGGTACTGTCGCATCCGTGCCACCTCAGGGTGGGCGTAAACATCCGCAGCAAGAATTCCTGCAGGTCGACACTTCAAATATTCTGTTTATCTGTGGTGGTGCATTTGCTGGTCTGGATAAAGTGATTCGTGATCGTTCAGAAAAAGGTGGTATTGGTTTTTCTGCCGAAGTGAAGAGCAAAGATGACAAGCGCCCAGTTGGTGAGGTTCTCTATTCTGTTGAACCGGAAGATCTGGTTAAATACGGCTTGATCCCTGAATTTGTGGGCCGTCTACCGGTGATCGCGACGCTAGAGGAGCTGGATGAAGCATCATTGATTAAAATTTTGACAGAACCTAAAAATGCGATTACCAAGCAGTTTGGTAAACTCTCTCTTTGAAATGGAAGGGTGTGAATTAGATATTCGAGACGATGCATTGAGTGCCGTGGCACGTAAGGCGATGGACCGTAAAACAGGGGCGCGTGGATTGCGCTCAATTATAGAGCACGTATTGCTCGATACGATGTACGACCTGCCATCGATTGATAACGTGGCTAAAGTGGTCGTTGATGAGGGCGTGATTAATGCTGATTCTGATCCGCTGATGATCTATGCCAGTAATGAAAAAGGCCAGGCCTCCGCAACAAACGATTGATAGCGATTGTTGTCGCCTATTAATTAGGCGGCAACAATCTGAGATAATTTTTACACCTGCTTAAAGAAAGTTTCCCTTGAAAAGTGCACTAGCAGTAGTACCTGTATGAAATTTTGTATTTAGGTGTAAAGGACGGCGTATACATGTCGATGAATTTAATGAGAGAGTGTGTAGCCTCACTACACCCCGTAAAAAATGAGGGCTTATCATGGCGAAGAATGAAACGCTAACGGAAGTGGATGAAGAGCAAACGATTCTTCCTGTTCTCCCACTAAGAGATGTGGTTGTGTATCCTCATATGGTGATTCCATTGTTTGTTGGTCGCGATAAATCGATCAAGGCTCTGGAGGCTGCAATGGAGCGTGACAAACAGGTCATGCTTGTGTCGCAGCGTAGTGCATCGATTGATGACCCACAGGAAGAAGATATTTACAACATTGGTACGGTCGCGACGATCTTGCAGATGTTAAAACTTCCTGATGGCACCGTAAAAGTATTGGTTGAAGGAGTAGAACGTGCTCGCACTGTTCACTTCATGGGCACACAGGAATATTTTGTGGCGCAGATTTTGATATTGCGTGCCGCTGAAATGCCTGAACGTGAGGCCGAAGTATTAAGCCGATCTGTACTGGGTCAGTTTGACCAGTATGTGAAGCTGAATAATAAAGTACCGCCAGAGGTACTGTCGTCGTTGGCCTCAATTGAGGATGCAGGCCGCCTTGCGGATACCATTGCGGCACATATGACGTTGAAGGTTGAAGAGCGTCAAGAGCTATTAGAACAGGTCGAAGCGCGTGTTCGTCTTGAACGTTTAATGAGCTTGATGGAATCAGAGATTGATCTTCTTCAGGTTGAAAAACGTATCCGTGGCCGTGTTAAGCGTCAGATGGAAAAGAGTCAACGTGAGTATTACCTGAACGAGCAGATGAAGGCGATTCAGAAAGAGCTGGGTGATATGGATGATGTCCCCAATGAGCTGGATGAATTGACACAGAAGATTGAAAAATCGGGCATGTCCAAAGAGGCAAAGAAAAAAGCGGATGCCGAACTTAACAAATTAAAGATGATGTCACCGATGTCGGCGGAAGCGGCCGTGGTGCGTAATTACATCGACTGGATTACCAATGTGCCGTGGAAGAAACGCAGTAAGATCTGTCGTCAGTTGTCAAAGGCTGAAGATGTGCTTGAGGCGGATCACTTTGGTCTTGATAAAGTCAAAGAGCGTATCCTTGAATACCTTGCCGTGCAGCAACGTGTTGATAAATTAAAAGGCCCCATTCTCTGCTTAGTAGGCCCGCCTGGCGTTGGCAAAACATCATTGGGTCGTTCGATTGCGCGTGCAACTAATCGCAAGTTTGTTCGCATGGCGCTGGGTGGTGTGCGTGATGAAGCGGAAATTCGTGGACATCGTCGTACTTATATCGGTTCGATGCCGGGTAAGATTGTACAAAACCTAGCTAAGGTTGAGACACGAAATCCACTTTTTCTGTTGGATGAAATCGATAAGATGGCAAATGATTTCCGTGGTGATCCTGCTTCGGCTCTACTTGAGGTGCTTGACCCGGAGCAGAACTCAACTTTCAATGATCATTATCTAGAAGTTGATTATGATCTTTCGGACGTGATGTTTGTCTGTACTGCAAACAGTATGAACATTCCAGGGCCTCTGCTTGATCGGATGGAGGTGATTCGTCTCTCCGGTTATACCGAAGATGAAAAAGTGAGTATTGCACAGCGCTATTTATTGACCAAACAGATTAAAGATAATGGTTTAAAGTCTGATGAAATTAGTATTTCAGAAGGGGCGATTCGTGACATCGTTCGTTACTACACCCGCGAAGCAGGTGTGCGTGGTCTTGAGCGAGAAATTTCGAAGGTATGTCGTAAGATTGTTAAAAGCATTCTGCTAAGCGATAGTAAAAAGAAAGTCGTCGTGGGTTCGCGAAATCTTGCGAAATACCTTGGTGTGCAGCGTTTTCGCTTTGGCCTTGCTGAAGAGCATGACCAGGTTGGCCAGGTAACGGGGCTAGCATGGACTGAAGTGGGTGGAGAATTGTTGACCATTGAGGGCACTGTGATGCCGGGTAAGGGCAAACTAACGATCACTGGCCAGATTGGTGATGTGATGCAGGAATCTGTGCAGGCGGCGATGACGGTTGTGCGTAGTCGTGCGAACTTGCTGGGTATTGATGCTGATTTTTATCAAACTAATGATATTCATGTGCATGTACCTGAAGGTGGTATTCCTAAAGATGGTCCAAGCGCCGGTGGTGGTATGTGTACTGCGTTGGTCTCAGCGTTAACAGGGATTCCTGTGCGTGCCGATGTGGCGATGACCGGTGAGATTACACTGCGTGGTGAAGTGTTACCGATTGGTGGTCTTAAAGAGAAATTACTGGCTGCTCATCGTGGCGGGATCAAGACAGTCTTGATTCCTGATGACAACAAACGTGATCTTGTTGATATTCCTGCAAACATCAAAAAAGATCTTGATATCAGGCCTGTGAAATGGATTGATGAGGTTTTACTAGCCGCATTGAAACACATGCCAGAACCGATCGTTGATAAAGACGGTGGTAATGATATTGCGCCAGATAAAAAGGGATCTAAATCAAAAAAGAGCGGTCAGATTAGACCGCATTAAAAATCTTTAAAAGTCCTTGTAATCAGGGAGTATCCTGCGGTATCCTGCTGGCGTTTTCAGCGAGCGGGATTTTTCATACTTTACCTTCTTTTATAGTGTTTTTTAGTCGGCTGGGCTTGACAGAGGCATGATGCGAATGTATAAAAGGCACCGTTGTTGAAAACCACCTCTGCAGGATATTTAGATGTTTTTGGAACACCTTTTTGCAGATAATTAATTGGGAGCATGAATAGTGAATAAAGCAGAATTGATCGATGCTGTAGCCGAGTCAGCCGATATTTCAAAGGCAGCAGCAGGTCGCGCGATTGATGGTATGACCGCAGCGGTGAGCAATGCGCTGAAAAATGATGATAACGTCACACTAGTCGGCTTCGGAACTTTTTCAGTTCGTGAGCGTGCTGCAAGAAAAGGGCGCAATCCACAGACTGGAGAAGAAATTGAGATAAAAGCAGCTAAATTACCTGTATTTAAAGCTGGTAAGACGCTTAAAGATACAATAAAATAGCCTGCTTTCCGGGTGCTTAGCTCAGCTGGGAGAGCGTCGCCCTTACAAGGCGGATGTCGGGGGTTCGATCCCCTCAGCACCCACCATTTTAGGAGTGGTAG
>QIHH01000065.1 GCA_003230195.1 Gammaproteobacteria bacterium | reverse complement strand
CCTAGCTGTTCAACAACAATTTTGCTGACGCGTTCTTCAACAGTACTCATGACAAATTTTCCTCCCAGGAAATTAAACCCATAAAACGGGGTTGCGGCCGTATTCTATTGTAAACCCTTGCGATTGGCTACAAAAAATAGTCCTCAACCGATGATTTCTAATCTAACCATATATTATTATTGATACTCAAGGCTGCTTGCGTGAACCCTAAGCCATATACATGCCGCCATTGACGTTAATCGTCTCGCCGGTAATGTAATTCCCGACTGGTGAGGTCAGATATTCAACCGCACCCGCAACCTCCTCCGGCCGTCCCAATCGATTAAGTGGAATCGACTGCAGTAGTGCCTCTTTCTGTTTTTCTGGCAGTTCATGCGTCATATCAGTTTCAATAAAACCGGGTGCGACACAGTTAACCGTAATACCACGGGAAGCGACTTCACGCGCCAGCGCTTTGCTGAAGCCAATCATCCCCGATTTAGCAGCAGCGTAGTTACATTGCCCTGGATTGCCGGTTAGCGCCACCACAGAGGCAATATTCACGATTTTACCACTGCGCGCCTTCATCATAGCGCGTAGGCATGATTTGCTCAGGCGATAAATAGAACTCAAATTAGTATTGATGATGTCATCCCATTCATCTTCTTTCATCCTCATCAAAAGGTTGTCGCGGGTAATGCCTGCATTATTCACCAAGATAGTCGGCGCACCAAACTTTTCAGTTACTGTCTTGAGTAGCGTATCAATAGACCCCTGGTCAGTGACATTGAGCACTTCACCCGAACCTTTAATTCCATTCTCATCCATATACTTAGCAATGTTTTGTGCGCCACTTTCTGAAGTGGCAGTACCAATGACAGTCGCGCCATTTTCCCCGAGGGAGAGTGCAATCGCACGTCCTATCCCACGAGAAGCGCCAGTGATTAAAACAATTTCATTTTCCATCTCAATTAACCTTCTGCTGTTACGGTTGCAGTGGCTTTTTCAAGGCTTGCCGGGTCAAAGATCGGCAATGCCATCATGCTGCGATCAATACGCTTATTTAATCCCGCCAGCACCTTACCAGGGCCACATTCCACTAGCGTGTTGATATCGCTGGCAGCAATCTGCTGTATGCTCTCAACCCAACGGACTGGATTATACAGTTGTCGTAGCAGCGCGTCTCGTATCGCGTCTGCATCCTGATAAGTGGCGACATCCGCATTATGAATGACCGGGATCACTGGTGTTGTGATCTCGACAGAGGCCAGTAGCGGCGCCATCTGCACCGCAGCTGGGCGCATCAGTTCACAATGAGATGGTACGCTGACCGGTAGTACCAGTGCTCGCTTAGCACCTGCGGCCTTTGCAATACCAGTGACGCGTTCAACAGCCGCTGCAGTGCCTGCTACCACCACCTGGCCTGGTGAATTAAAGTTGACCGCTGAAATAACCTCACCGTCAGCTGCCTCTTCGCAGCATTTAATCACCTGAGCATCATCAAGCCCCAAAATTGCCGCCATTGCCCCTTCACCAGCAGGCACCGCCTGCTGCATAAAACGGCCACGCTTTTCAACAAGATCAATCGCAGCCGCAAATGAAATGGCAACTGAACAGACTAATGCAGTGTATTCCCCCAAACTATGCCCTGCCACTACGGTTGGTATGACACCTGATTTTTTTTGCCACACGCGGTACATCGCGACGCCCGCAGCCAGCATTGCAGGTTGCGTTTTATCGGTCTGATTAAGCTCAGTGTCAGGGCCATTTTGAGCCAACTGCCATAGGTCATACCCTAACACTTCAGACGCCTCAGCAAAGGTCTGTTCAATAACGGGATCAACTGCCGCCATTTCAGCAAGCATGCCAATAGACTGTGAACCCTGACCAGGGAAGACAAAAGCGATATGTTTACTCATGAAAAATGAATCCAGATTAAATCAGATAAATATAAAAAGATTAATACTTAAGCAGTGCTGAGCCCCAGGTGAAACCACCACCAAAGGCCTCAAGCAATAGCGTTTCGCCACGTTGAATACGGCCATCGCGCACCGCAACGTTAAGCGCCAGTGGAATCGAAGCCGCTGAAGTATTGCCGTGGTGATCAACGGTTACGACCACCTGGTCCATCGACATATTCAATTTCTTCGCCGTGGCTTTAATAATGCGAATATTGGCCTGATGCGGTATCAACCAGTCGATATCACTTTTTTGCATATCATTTGCAGCCAGTGTCTCGTCTACGATACGGCCTAGTGTTTTGACCGCCATCTTAAAGACTTCATTGCCCTGCATGGTGATATAGGCCTCGCCCGCCTGCATTTTCGCAAACCCTTGAGAAATACCTTCAGGTACTGTCAACAGATCACTATATGCGCCATCGGCATGCAGATGGGTTGAGAGAATACCAGGCTCTTCAGTCGCCTCAAGTACCACCGCACCCGCACCATCACCAAACAACACGCAGGTACTGCGGTCAGTCCAGTCTATGATACGTGAAGTTGTTTCAGCGCCCACAACCAGCGCGCGCGTGGCGCTGCCTGTGCGAATAAACTTTTCAGCGACGCTCAGTGCATAAACAAAACCAGTGCAGACAGCCTGCACATCAAAAGCAGCACAGCCGTGAATATCCAGGCGCTGTTGCAACAGGCAAGCGGTGCTTGGAAAAATACGATCAGGGGTGGTGGTCGCCACAATGATCAGGTCAATATTTTGCGGTTTTATGCCTGCCGCTGCTATCGCCTGTCGAGCCGCTTTTTCTGCAATATCGCAGGTGGTTTCACCTTCCACTGCAATATGACGCTGCCTGATGCCGGTACGATCCACAATCCACTCATCAGAGGTCTCAACCAGTTTCTCAAGATCGGCATTGGTCATGACATTTTCTGGAAGATAACCGCCAGTACCTGCGATGCGTGAATTCATCAACTTGCCTGCCTCCTAGTTAATAGTGACTCAAGCTGATTACCGATTAAATGCGGCACATCTTTTTCAACTTCGGTAATGGCTTCGCGTATAGCCGTCTCAAATGAGAGTTCATCCGCACCGCCATGGCTTTTAACCACAATGCCCGTCAGGCCGACAAAGCTGGCACCATTATAATTACGCGGATCGTACTTGGCACGAAAGGCGTTAAGTACTGGCTTCGCACACAGCGCTGCTATTTTGGTGAGCGGTGTACGCAAAAACTCCTCTTTCAAGGAGCAACTTAACATCCTAGCAACCCCTTCACAGGTCTTCAGTGCGACATTACCAACAAAGCCATCACACACCACCACATCAACAGTACCCTTGAAGATATCATCACCCTCAACAAAACCGACATAATTGATATTACTGTTGGTCAGTAACTGTGCAGCCTCTTTGACACGCTCATTGCCTTTCATCTCTTCCGAACCGATATTAAGCAGACCGACCGTCGGGCGTTCAATATTTTCAACAGCGCTGGTCAATACTGAACCCATCACTGCAAACTGAAACAGATGTTCAGCCGTCGAATCAACATTCGCACCCAGATCCAGCATATGAGTATGCCCTTTGATCGCAGGTAAGGTTGAGATAATCGCAGGACGATCAACCCCCGGCAGTGTCTTTAATACAAAACGAGCCGTTGCCATCAAGGCGCCGGTATTACCTGCACTAACACAGGCTGAAGCGGTACCGTCTTTCACTAGGTTAATTGCAATACGCATCGATGAATCTTTTTTGCTGCGTAGCGCTAACGCTGGCGACTCATCCATTGCCACCTGTTGAGAGGCGTGCTGAACTGTCAGGCGCTCACCCACCTCACCACCCTGCTGTTGCAGTGCGGCGATGAGTTGAGCCTGATCGCCAACAAGAATCAGTTTGAGGTCACAATGCTTCTTGAGCGCATTAAGTGCACTGGGCCGTGATCGCCTCCCATCGCATCAAGCGCAATGGTTAGACCCAAGGTCTATTCGCCCGTGCTCTCGACGACTTTTTTACCTTTGTAGTAACCATCTGCCGTTACATGATGGCGCAGGTGAGTCTCACCTGAGTTTGCATCAACAGATAGCGTTTTACCTGTCAGTGCATCATGAGAACGACGCATACCACGCCTTGAGGTTGATTTCTTACTCTTTTGTACAGCCATGCTAACTACTCCTTAAAAACAAAATCATTGACGCTTAACTTGTCATAAACATTTTTAAAGTACGATGTAAAGCAACATTCAATACTCAAACTAGTCTCTGGACTACTCACTATCAGGCTTCGTCTTTTTCAGTCCAGCCAACGCACTAAATGGGTTGGGTTTTTTCTCTTCAGCAGGTTGTGGAATATAGATCTCCTCAACAGGTTGAAGTACTGCCACTGCACATTCTTCCACTGGATGAAATGTGACAATCGGCAGTGCCAAAATCAGTTCATCTTCTACCAGCTCACGCACTACGATCGTCGGCTCATCAAGAATATAAGGATCATATTCACTGGAAAGCTGCTTACCTGCCGCTTCCGAATCAACGAATGCTAATGAGATATCTGTCTCAATCCGTGTTACAACTACCTTCATACAGCGCTGGCATTCCAGCGCCAAGTTCGTTTTCAGATGCCCACGCACCACTTTACAGCCCTGTGAATCGATATCAAATGCTAGGTCTATTTCGACCTCTCCATTTTGATGGCGCAGTGAATCAACCAAACGACTCATCCCAGCCAACGGAATAATGCCTTTAAGGCGTTCACCACGATCGCAGAAACTGAGCGGTTTTATATAATCTTGTAAATGGGTCGACATAAACCCGCGATTTTAGTGCGAGATGCGCTAACTGTCAAAAACTATTAACAAAATCAGGTAAGCTTGCCCTTTAGGGTGCTCTCAAGCAGAGCTAGATCATCGCAGCAGATACTGCCCCGACTCCTAGTACCTAATGCAATAGATATCCACCATAACCTAATGATATATATAGATGAAAATATCAAATAATGCCACCAAAATTATTTTAGCCTCAAGTTCACCATTCAGAAAAGCGTTGCTACAACGCCTTCAACTGGATTTTGACGCCATTTCACCAAATATTGATGAAACAACTCAAAATGGAGAATTACCTGAAGAATTGGTTGCCCGGCTATCACTAATGAAAGCCCGTGCAGTTGCAAAATCACATCCCGATGCGCTGATTATCGGCTCGGACCAGGTAGCGTTACTCGACGGAAAAATAATCGGAAAACCAGGCAACCATCGGCGGGCAACGGCTCAATTATTTGCTGCATCTGGCAAGAAAGTCACTTTTCTAACAGGGCTAAGCCTGTTAAATAGTCAAAACTCTACTCACGAAACAGTGGTTGTGCCATTTGATGTTGAGTTTCGTCAACTCAACGCGGTGATGATTGAGGCCTATCTACAACATGAGCAGCCCTACCAATGTGCAGGATCATTTAAATCGGAAGGCTTGGGTATTGCACTTTTTAAACGCCTCAAGGGAGATGATCCAAGTGCGTTAATAGGCCTGCCACTGATTCAATTGACACGCATGCTAGAAAAAGCGGGGGTCGTGATACTATAGCAACCAGCATCACATTGATGCTAGAAATCTAGGTGGTTGCGACCAGCCCTTTCAAGGTGGCGCCGTAACTACATGATACACAAGTAAATTTACCACAAAATCCTACCTATTCTGTGAATTAACCATAAAAAACACGCGATAAATAACTA
>QIHH01000040.1 GCA_003230195.1 Gammaproteobacteria bacterium | reverse complement strand
AAGCCATATCAATGTCACTACTTAATCGCTCCTGCGCTATTCATCCACTGCTGTGTCACTGCTGATGCCAGATCACAAGCCCTTTCAGGCTGATCTCTTTTTGTAATTTTTTTTTCAAGGTGTTTGCTTTCTCTTTATCAGCGGCAGGGCCAACCCGCACACGATGGCTTAACTTATCTTTCACATTCACACTATCAACAAAAGCGCTAAAACCATTCTTGCGTATTTTATCACGTAGACTCTGTGCATTTTTTTCATTACCAAAACTGCCCACCTGCACCGTCCACCCTTCACGCGACAGCGGTGCCGGCACTGGCTTCACTGCCGCCACCGCTTTAATCGGAGGTGGCGGCAATGCCTTAGCTGCAACCGCATCTACAGCGCGTTTCTGTTGTACCAATGGATGATTCGCTAACGTCTCTTCTACCGATTCACCCACTGCTAACCTCGGCACTTTTGCTTGAGGGGTTTGATTTAACTCAAAGGTTTCAACCCGCATTTCTTTTGGCTTCGGCGGGATATTAGTACCGTTAATCAGCTGATCGTAATCCTTGCGGAAATCGAGCACCATCGGAATAAAAATAACCGCCAGCGCTAGCAGAACAAGTCCACCCACCACACGCTGCTTAAGCTTGTTTTCCTGCATTTTGTCGACCCAATCCAGTTAATACCACTTCGTCGGTTACACTTGCTTAATCATGCCTGTATCCCGAAACAGGGATTTTACCTTAATTCGTGGCACAGCACCCGACATCCTCAAAAAAGGTTTTTGCCACCGCCACCGTAAAAAATGAACCAAAAATCACTACGCGGTCGCCCGCACAGGCATTCTCCAATGCAGCAGCAGTCGCGTCTGCTACATCATCAAAAGATGAAACCGTCAGTGAGTCAGATACAGCCTGCAAACAGGCAACAATCGCCTCAGCGTTCGCACCTCTATCGCACACAGAGGCAGCAAGGTTTACTACATACCAATGGTCTATTACGGGTACCATCGCCGCAACAACTGCCCCAATATCCTTGTCCTCAAGCATTCCCACCACGGCGTGCGTTGTGCCATCACACCTCGGCTCAGTCAGTGTCTCGCACAGGACCTGCGCACTCGACGGGTTGTGCGCCACATCCAGCAGACACTCAACCTGCGCAAACGTTCCACTAGGCAGAACCCGCTGCAGACGCCCCGCCACCCTCACCTGTTTAAGAGCTGATTCAATTGCAGTCCGTTCCACCGGAAAACGAGACTGCAACAGCGTCACCGCCATCAACACACCCGCCGCATTCTGTAACTGAAAGGCACCTCTCAATCCCAGCGCTGGCAACGCATCATATCGCCGCCCCTCACACTGCCAAAACCACGTAGCATCATTCACCTCACTATCGAGACCATAACTAAACTGACCGTTTAGACCATAATATTGCGCACCGATCGCCGCAGCATGGGCTACCAGACTACGTGCGGGCTTAGGCTCAGCACAGATTGCCGGTCGGTTGGCGCGATAGATACCAGCCTTTTCACGCGCAATCGTTTCACGGTCATTGCCAAGCCACGATTGATGATCGATATCCACCATTGTCACCAGCGCCACATCAGGCTCAATTACATTAACCGCATCTAGCCGTCCGCCAAGGCCAACCTCCAGCACACCGATATCAACCCCCGCCTGGTAAAAGATCACAATCGCCGCCAGCGTGCCAAATTCAAAATAGGTCAAAGGAATCTCATCATTATCCGCACAACGCGCTGCCTCTATCTGTTCAAAGGCGTCACACAACAACGCATCATCCGCCTCCACACCATTCAGTGTGATGCGTTCATTATAGCGTTGAAGATGAGGCGAGGTATAAGTGCCAACGTGATAACCAGCAGCGCGGTAGATCGACTGCAGCATCGCTGCACTCGACCCCTTGCCATTCGTGCCCGCAATAGTGATAACCGCAAAACTGGGGGATGCTAGCTGTAGACGATGCAACACAACCCGCACCCGCTCAAGACCCAGTTCAATTTCAGCCGGGTTGAGTTGTTCCTGCCAAGCAAGCCATGCATCAAGCGAATCAAAACGCATATCAGCGCGCACCCATATGATTAAGTTTAAGCGGTTTCTTGCGGTGCCAGCGGGATCGACATCTGATCACTGCTCGAAGGTCGTGCAGTCAGTATCGCCAGTAATGATGAGAGACGATCACGCATCTCACGGCGATCCACAATCAAATCAACTGCGCCATGTTCAAGCAAAAACTCACTGCGCTGAAAACCGACCGGCAGCGTTTCACGCACGGTCTGCTGGATCACACGTGGGCCTGCAAAACCGATCAACGCTTTTGGCTCCGCAATATTCACATCACCCAGCATCGCCAAGCTGGCCGAGACACCACCCATGGTAGGATCAGTCAATACAGAAATAAACGGGATACCGCACTCGCGCAACTTCGCCAACACCGCACTGGTCTTGGCCATCTGCATCAGTGAAAAAAGCGCCTCCTGCATACGCGCCCCGCCACTAGCAGAAAAGCAGACCAACGGGATGTTGTATTCAAGACTGGCATTGGCAGCTCGCACAAAACGTTCACCCACCACCGAACCCATCGAACCTCCCATAAAGCGAAACTCAAACGCCATTGCAACCAGTGGCACTGCATTGACCTGCCCCATCATCACAATCAGCGCATCTTTTTCACCCGTGTTTTTTTGTGACTGGGTGATGCGGTCTTTATATTTTTTAACATCGCGGAACTTCAGAATATCGACTGGCTCAACATCATTGGCCAGTTCCATACGAGGCTCTTCATCCAGAAAACTTTCCAGGCGGCGGCGCGCACCGATGCGACTATGATGATCACATTTAGGACAAACACCTAGGCTGCGTTCTAGCTCGGCACGGTAAAGAATCTGCTTACAGGAATCACACTTGGTCCACAGCCCTTCCGGAATCGAACGTTTCTTGCTCGCCTCCGTTTTAATCTTCTCCGGGATCAGTTTTTCAAACCAGCTCATATCTAATGTCCTGCTCCAAATAGTCTCGCAAACCAGCCAGCCTTTGGTGGAGCGGTATCCATTGCCACTCGCATTTCACGCAACAGTGCCGCCACGGCTTCGTTAATCTTTTCGGGTGACTCGGCGTTATCAGCAACACGATTCACTACTGCACTACCCACCACCACTGCATCGGCGACTGCTGCCACGCGCTGCGCCGTCGCTGCATCGCGAATGCCAAAACCAACGCCAATCGGCAGATCCGTGTGCTGCCGAATCTGCGCCACCTTCGCCTCAACTGAAACCACATCAAGATTGACCGCCCCGGTAACACCCTTTAATGAGACATAATATACAAAACCGCTCGCCTCGGCACAGATTTTGGCAATGCGCTTATCCATGGTAGTCGGCGCCAGCAGAAAAATCGGATCGATCTCAACCCCCTTCAGCGCAGCCACCAGCTCGCCCGCCTCTTCCGGTGGCATATCAACGGTCAGCAGGCCATCGACACCCGCTTCAGCCGCTGCCGTCGCAAACGCCTGATACCCCATCATTTCAACCGGATTCATATAACCCATCAACACCACCGGTGTGGTGCTATTGGTCTGACGGAACTCATTCACCATCGCCAACACATCACGCAGGCTGGTACCATGCTCCAACGCACGTTCACACGCCTTCTGAATGATTGGTCCTTCCGCCATCGGATCAGAAAAAGGTACGCCCAGCTCCAGCAGATCTGCACCCGCCTTAACCATCGCGTGCATCAATGGAACGGTCACATTGGGAGTAGGATCACCGGCCGTCACATACGGGATCAGTGCTTTTTTATTGGCCGCCTTCAGCGCTTCGAAACAAGCTTTAATTCTGCTCATACCGTAATCCCCTCAAGCCCTGCCACAGTATGAATATCTTTATCGCCACGCCCCGAAAGATTGATAATGATGAGCTTGTCTTTGGTCATTGTCGGCGCCAGTTTTTTTGCATAGGCAAGCGCATGGC
>QIHH01000010.1 GCA_003230195.1 Gammaproteobacteria bacterium | reverse complement strand
GTGCTGGCAGTGGGCCACTGTTACCGATGCAGGTGGCACAGCCGTAGCCGACGAGGTGAAAGTTTAATGCTTCCATTGGCTCCATTAGACCAGCGTCGTTGAGGTAATCAGTGACCACCCTGGAGCCGGGTGCGAGGCTGGTCTTGACCCATGGCTTGCTGCGCAGGCCGCGTTTGACGGCGTTGCGTGCCAGCAGCCCCGCAGCCATCATCACGCCAGGGTTTGAGGTGTTGGTACAGCTGGTGATCGATGCGATCACGACCGAGCCGTGGCCTAGATTGTACGCCTCCCCATTATCCTGTTTAACCGGTACGCTGGTTTCAAAGGGGTGTATAGATGCGGCAACATCTGTCGCCAGTTCCGGGCTGGCCATCATTTGCGAGCCGTGGTCGTTCTGCCACTGGCTGGCGGCAGCCTGATCGATCGAACTATCTTTCTGTTGCAGCTGTTGGATCAGCGCCTCACGGAATGAGCCGCGTACGTGACTGAGCGTGACGCGGTCTTGTGGCCGACTTGGCCCTGCAAGGCACGCTTCAACACTGCCGAGGTCAAAAGTCAGTTCTGTTGAATAGTCCGGGGTTGCCTGCTCAGGTGAGTACCACATTCCTTGCGCTTTATAGTAGGCCTCTACGAGGGCGACGTTATCGCCACGACCAGAGATCTGTAGGTATTCAGTGGTTTTTTCATCGATTGGAAAGAGGCCGCAGGTCGCACCGTATTCGGGTGCCATGTTGGCGATGGTGGCGCGATCTGCCAGTGTCAGATGTGCAAGGCCGGGGCCGTAGAATTCAACAAACTTGCCCACCACGCCATGCGCACGCAGTTTTTGTGTGATGGTTAACACGATATCCGTTGAGGTGACGCCAGCCGCTGGGGTGCCATCAAGACGGAAGCCAACCACCTGTGGAATCAGCAGCGAGCAAGGCTGGCCCAGTAGCGCCGCTTCAGCTTCGATACCGCCAACACCCCAGCCCAACACGCCCAGACCGTTGATCATGGTGCTGTGTGAATCGGTACCAATCAGTGTGTCCGGGTAGACCCAGGTGGTGTTGTCACGTTCTGTAGTCATCGCAACCGAGGCAAGGTGTTCCAGGTTGATCTGATGCACGATGCCGTTATCCGGTGGCACGACGCGGAAATTATTCAGTGAGTTCTGCCCCCAGCGTAGAAACTTATAGCGCTCGCGGTTACGTTCCAGTTCATGCGCTGCATTGATGCGAAAAGAGTCGCTGCTGCCGAAGCTATCGACCTGTACGGAGTGATCAATCACCAGATCAGCCGGGGTAAATGGGTTGATCTTTTGTGGATCACCACCGAGGCGGGCCACGGCAGCGCGCATCGCGGCAAGATCGGCAACCGCCGGTACGCCGGTAAAATCCTGTAATAAAACACGTGCTGGCATAAAGAAAATCTCTTTATCGGGCGCGGCTTTTGCATCCCATTTAACCAATGCTTCGATATCCCCTTTGCTGACCGTTATCCCATCTTCCTGACGCAGCAGATTTTCCAGCAGGATGCGCAGTGAAAAGGGTAGGCGGTTAACGTCGCCAATATTGGCGTTCTGCAGTGTCGCCAGCGAGTGATAGCGGTACTGCTTATCGTTAACGGTCAGAGTGGTTTCAGTATTGAAACTATTGCTTTGTGTCATATATTCTCAGCTCGTAAAACCGCATGGAATACGGTCGGTTACATTCAATTGGCCGCTGATTATACCCGAAAGCGGGTTATACCCGAAATGGGGGCTGAAAATGAGCTATTAGCCCATGTTATTCAGGTAAGGCCGCTCGTTCCTCACGCTCCTGCGCGACGGTAGGAAGTGCTTGTGGTATGGGAATGCATATCGTGCCAGTATTTTACGGTGGTATGGATTCCCACGCAGAGCATGGGAACCAGCGTAATGATTAGCAGGTAGGTTCGCTGAACTTGGCCAAATCAAGGTTCAGAAATCGATGCCAAATATTTCTGTCAGAATAACAAAAGTAAAACCACTGACTAGCATCATTGAACCGAAAAAAAGCATCAAATAACATAAAATGATATCGAACAACGACGCATTGCCACGAAAATCATACCCGCCGGTTATGTCACGGATGCGCTTATTGCGCTGACTGAAATCCTTGCGAATAATGCACCACATGTAGCGCCCGGCACGGTTAATCTCCCCCTGTATCCAGATGCCATCGGTCAAATTGGCATGGTCGGGAAACATGGGGTCGTATTTCCGCGTCAGTCGAAAGTACATCACAGGGAGCACAATCATGGTCACGAATATACCAATACCGCCGCTAACAAGTAATATTGTAAGGAATGTTATCATGCCCGGCGAATGCTTATATTTTCCATGACATTTTAGAGTGCACTTAACGCACTCTCAGACAAGAGCTGTTTTTTCCGTTCGGCTGGCATTGCCGCCTCGTAACCTGATATCTGTTCATAGATCAATTCACCAATCCAGCGTCCGCCTTCCGCACCCACTAATGCACCAATGCCCCCGGCTACAGCAAGAATAATCAGTCCTGAGGCAAGAAATGCAGTGGCAAAGCCCGCGCCCAATATGCCAACCACCAACGCCCCATCCTCCTCATATGCCACTTTCTCCGTATTCCCTCCCGCCTCATGGACATGCTTTATTTTCTGAGTGACCAGCCCGGTATCGATGATAATGGCGCCAACGGCACTCACTCAGGCGATTCCACCCGGTTGAATCTGGCTAGGCCGAGGCTCATAAATCGATGCCAAGTATTTTTTTGAGAATATAAAAGGTAAATACACTTGCGAGAAAAATTAAGCTGGAAAAAACCATTAAATAGCTCAAAGTAATATCGAACAATGGCGCATTACCGCGGAAATCATAATGATTAGTGACTTCATGCATTATGCTATGACGCTTATGTTTACTCAGGTTTTTAAAGGCGATGTGATGAGCATACAAACCGGTTCTGACTACCGTTCCCATGAGAAAAGGGAGTGGTATGATGCGATCATATTCAGGAAACATCACATCATACTTTCGTGTCAACCTAAAATACAGGATAACGAATAAAATCATGGATACCAATCCACAAATACCGATACCGCCCAAAATTAGAAAATCCCCTAATAATGCTTTCATCTCTAATGATAATGCCATATCTAACACACTATTTTTGAGATTACAATGCACTCATAGCAGCATCAGATATCGTTGCCTCGTAGGTTGATATCTGTTCATATAATCGTCTCCCCAGTTCACGTCCGCCTTCCGCACCCATTAACGCACCAATGCCCCCGACTACAGTAAGAATGATTAGTCCTGGACCAAAAAAATAAACGGCAGCAACGGTTGTCACACTGGCGGCCGCGATACCCACAATCAACGCCGCATACTCCTCATATGCCACTTTTTCAGCATTCTCTCCCGCCTCATGAACATGCTTTACTTTCTGAGTGACCAGTCCGGTATCGATGATAATGGCACCAAGGGCACTCACCCGGGCGATTTTCAAGAGGCGTTTCAGGCGCAGGACGTCTTCTGTATTGGTGAGGTCAATACTGTGGCGGCTGCGGCGCTGGGCTCGTATGCCCCGTTTTACGCTGCGCAGGGCAGGCGAACGGCGGGCCATGCTTCTGGATTCGCTTTTATAGCCACGGTCGAGTTTTTGGTGGGCCGGTTGCACGATTTCAGTTTCAACTTTATTACGCTGTCGTTTGGGGGTGTTTTTCCACTGTACCAGGGTGTCGTTATACGCTTGCAGATCCCGCAGATACGCTTTACCTCGAATCTGGGAGGCACCCAGCAGCCCGCCCGCAAAAGCCTTGAGGGTATCCTCATTTTTGGGCAGGGAGTCCACCAACCGTTCCAGAGCCCAAATCTCGTCGTCGCTGTGCTGTTGTAACAGTGCGTTTAAGGCACGGCCATCATCGTGGCTCAACCAAGGTGCAATGCCTTGTGCGCGAGGCACGCGGCTATTAAGTTGTTTCGCAAGGTCGTCAGGGATCGTGATGCATTGGTTAGCTAACAGTGGGTTTCTAATATGGCGACGATTGTATTTTGCAATAATCCGGCAGGCCGCTTCTTGTTGCGCGGGTGTGACTTCGTGGCAATGTTCGGCGACAAAATCAGGCAATTTCTGGAATTTGTTAATGGAATACAGTCTGGCCATGGGGTATTTTCCTTCAATGAGGGGCTTGAATGGGCGCTGTTGCCGTGTGATGGCAAAGGCTGAAACAGCCCGTTTGCATAATCTCATACTGTTGTGATTGATGGCAAGCGCAGCACGGTGCAGTAGGGTGAAACTATAATATATTCAAAATCTTAATGATATTGGGTTATTGGCGGTTTTCTTCGCCGGATGCGCGCGCCAGTACCCAGTCGAGCGCGCGAAAAGGGAGGGTGCGGCGCAGGGTGGCGAAGAGGTAGGTGGGAACGGTGACGAAATAGCGGATCTTGGGGCGCGGGCTCTCCAGTGCGTGGATCACCTTTTTAAGTACCGCTTCGGGTGGTAGGGTAAAGGGTGCTGCCGGGCCGGGCTTGGTGAGCCGCGTGACCATGCCGCGGTAGGCGTTGCGGAAGGGGCTGTTTTCGGCATCAATCGTCTGCTGGAATTTCTCATAGGAGTTGGCGCGGAAACGGCTGATGATCGGGCCGGGTTCGATCAGCGAGACGTGGATATTGGTGTTGCGTAGTTCCAGCCGTAGCGTGTCGGTGAGGCCTTCCATCGCAAACTTGCTGGCGTTGTAGGCACCTCGAAACGGCAGTGCGGCGAGCCCTAATACCGAGCTATTCTGGATGATGCGGCCATGCCCCTGTTTGCGCATCACCGGGATGATCAGGTTGGTGAGTTCATGGGTGCCAAACAGGTTGGTTTCAAATTGAGCGCGCAGCACCTCACGGCTGATATCTTCGACTGCGCCGGGTTGACCATAGGCTGCGTTGTTAAAAAGCGCATCGAGCTTGCCATCGGTCTGGCTCAATACTGCATCAACGGCGAGTTTGATCGAGTCGCTGTCATCAAGGTCGAGCTGCAGTGCATTTAAACCTGATTCTTTGAGTCGCTTAACATCAACCTGTTTGCGCGCCGTGGCGAAGACCTGATAGCCGCGTCTCTGCAAAGCCTCTGCGACACATAGCCCAATGCCGCTGGAGCAACCGGTGATTAAAATGGACTGTCTTTGTTTAATAGTCATGATGTTTACAATATTACGCCAGTAGTGTTGCGACGATGTTGGTATAAAAATAGATCACCACAGGGACTCGCGCCACGGATCGATGCCACCAGTACGCCCATCTAAGATGATATTAACATTAGTTAAGCGCTGTTGTGATGCACTATCTATAGCCGAGCCGCTTTCCAATAGCTTTTCTGCCAGTAGGTGCTGTTGATGGTTGAAATCATCACGCCTTGGCTGGTGGAAGCGTGTAAAAACTTTCCGTTCTCAATATAGATGCCAACGTGGCGCACATTAGGCGCGGTCTTGAAAAAGACTAAATCACCTGCTTTCAGCTGAGAACGAGAAATTTCAAAGCCTTGTCTAGCCTGTTGTTGAGTGGTTCTGGGAAGCGGGATAGCAAACTTTTCTTTGAATGTGATGCTGACAAAACCAGAGCAGTCGATTCCTTTTTTACTGAAGCCGCCTAGTTGATAGCGAACCCCTTTCCATGCGTTATATTGGGCATAGAGTTGTGTTTTTATGTTGTCTGGGTTGTTGTTTTTGCCTGCTTGCTGGGGTGGTGCATGGTCTAACCTATTGGGCAGGGTGCCGCAGCCATTGAGAACCATTATAATAGCAACGACCGCGACGATGGCGGTCATCGGTAGCGATTTTTGCGGTTTAAGTGGCAAGCTTAAGCCACTGGTCGGCGAGAGGCATGGTATGTTAGCAATGCGAGTGACATGAGCAGACCACTGATGGCGCCATAAAGGTGGGCATCGACAATCACATTACCGCCTGCAAATTCGGTACTGCCGGGCAGTGGGCCGACCATCTGTTCCCATGCCAGTTTGCCTGTTAACAGTAGCAGCAGTAGTAATTCCGCACGATAACCGGCTTTTATGCTCACGATAGCGCCTGCGACAAACATACCGTGCAGAACACCAGAGAAACCTACGTACCATTTGAGCTCCGGGTTGAAGCACATCATCCCCGCGCTAATGCCGATGGTGCTGATCGTGCAGATGACCAGCCAGCTGCTGCTTTTGATGAGGTGACCAAAGAGAAACCAGATCAGAATTAATCCAGTCAGGTTCATTAGCAGGTGTGGCCAACCGAGATGAACCAGGTGGCCTGTGATAATGCGCCACACTTCACCGTTTAAAATCCCTTCGCGGTCGTAGCGTAACCACAGGCTAGCCTCATGGCCGCCGAGCTGAATGAGCAGTGCGATGGTGCAGAGTGCTAATGGTAATTTCCCATTTTTCAGTAGCGAGGTAAGGGCTGGTAATTTTGTATTGTTGGATGGCGGCGGGTTATTGTCGGGTGTTGATGGCATGTGCGTTAGCGCTCCGTATGTTTTCTGATCAGTTGTTGTCGAGTGCTTTGAAAAGTGATTTTCGTAGCGCTTTAATCTGATTGACATCACTGATGGGCTGCTCATCTTTATCGCTAATGTAAAAAATATCTTCAACATGCTCGCCAAAGGTGCCGATTTTTGCGTTATGAACTTTAACGTTGCATTCCACAAATACCTTGCCGATGAGTGATAACAGGCCGGGACGATCATTGGTGATCAGCTCCATCACGGTGATGGCGCTGTTTGGTTCGCTGAAAAAATTCAGTCTGGTGGCGGTGTTGTTAAAGTGTTTCTGGCGGCGCGTCAGGCGCCGTGCGGTGGGTAGTGCTGATAATTTATCTCGAGCGATAATCCGTTTTAGGGTGATGCCAATGTTGTCGATGCGGCGGGTGTCCATGATCGGGTGGCCATCATGCTCAAGCACGATATAAGTGTTGAGTGTGAAGCCATTTTTTGCAGTGATGATGCGCGCATCAATAATATCGAGGTTGAGCTGGTCAAGCGCGATAGCGGTGTTGGCGAAAAGGTTTTCTTCATCGCTTGCATAGATGAAAATTTTGCTGCCACCCTGTTCGTTATCTGAATGTATTGCGATTAGCGGCGTTGATGTTAAATGGCTATTGATGATTTCATTGCTGTGCCATGCAATCTCATCGGTGCTATGGC
>QIHH01000254.1 GCA_003230195.1 Gammaproteobacteria bacterium | reverse complement strand
AAATTGGCTGATCTTGAAGCGCTGATACTTCATCGATACGCCCCAGTTGCGGTTGGTTAATCGCCGTACTTGTTGTTTAAACTTCAGCAACATTTTCGGGTGCCATTGAATGCGTATAGAGGTGCCCATATGGCATTTCTGTTCGTCAGCGTGTTGTTTTACGCTCAAGTTTCCTTCTGACAATTCCTCGCGGACTTACCATTACCATAGGCTAGTCGTTACTGTGGCTGACCTTTTTTCAGGGGCGACTAATTATTCCGACCAACACTGAAAAGTAATTATTTAATTCTTTGTTTTATATAGGCTTATCGCCAACAAAAAAGCAATGCATCAAGACCGCTTCAAGTATATATGACAAGCTGGCACGATAATACTAAGATGGCCGTTTAAACGGCTGACAGTCGGATGAAATATTGGGGGGCGCAATGCATAAACAATCTCTATCGCTAGTGGCAATTGCAGTACTTGCCTTAGTGGGCTGTCACGGCGATGACGTGCCTCAGGCGGAAGCACTCGTACCAACAATCGCTTCTGGCATGTTTAAAGATAGCAGCGTCTCCGGCCTAACATTTGAATCTGGTGGGCAGAGCGGCATTACTGGTTCAGATGGCAGTTTCAGCTATGAAGTGGGCAATACCATCACCTTTTCAGTCGGTGGCATCACGCTTGGCTCCGGTATTGGCGCACCCATTATGACCCCGATTGATCTCATCACCAACGCCAGTAGTGACTCACCTCAGGTAAAAAACATTGTTCGATTCTTAACCATGCTAGACAGCACTCCACCGCTCAGTAACGGCATCCAGATTTCAAGTGCAGTGCAAACACTCGCCAATAGCTGGAATCAGGTCGATTTCACCTCTATCAACCTAGATGCTGACCTCGCTGGCATCATTTCCGATGTCGCCTCTGCCGATGCCAGAGTGCCAATCCTGCTCAATAAAGAAGAGGCGAAATTACATCTGACATCCACCCTGTTATGCCTCTACAGTGGCGCTTTCGTGGGCACTTTCACGGGTAGCGATCAAGGGCGTATCGGCTTCCATGTGAATTCAGGCACAACGCTCGATTCCGCTACAAATGAGGTTGAAGGTATCACCTACAGCACAGTCACCAATAGATACGCCATTCTCTCAGGCGACAGAGCAGATGACCTCAGGTTTATTCCTGTCGGCCACAACGATATAAGGCGCTTCATCAATGGTGCGCCCGACTCCACCGATATCAACAACAACGCAGACTTCAAAGAACTCGTATCGATCTTTACCGGCAATTTCACCACCCCTAACAACACCAGCGGCGAATGGATAAAAAGAATCCCAACAGCCGCATCAGGCTCATTTTCTGGCGCACGTATTGGTGGTGCTGCTGATGCACTCTACCGCTTTACAGCTGAATATATCAGCGCAGCCGATCCTGATCGCACAAACGATGCAGGCTTGTATACCTTTGACATTGATAGTAGCAACAACGTAACCGGCAGCGCTTACAGCATTGTCAACAATACCACGGAGAGCTTGAGTGGTATCGCCAACCCAGGCGTCAGCGGTCTGCAATTAACCACTGCTAGCGGCACGACTATCAGCGGAACAATTATCAACGGAACGTTCACGCTCCCAGATGGTATAATCCTTGGCGGAGTCTGGAACGATGGCATCAATAACGGCACCTTTAGCGCTAGCGGCTGCCAGTTAAATTAGCCTTGTGCAGAGCAAAACTGGGCGTATAAGTCTATCTACGCTGATACAGACTCAACGACCCTGCCAACTGCGGCGGTAAGTTCAGCCAGTTCATGATCCGAGATCACATACGGCGGCATCAAATAAACCAGTTTTCCAAACGGCCTGACCCACACCCCCTGCTCAACAAACAGCGGCTGCACCACCTCCATATCCACCCTGTGATTTAACTCAACGACCCCAATGCCACCCAGCACACGTACATTTGCCACCACGCTTAATGCGCGGCATGGGCTAAGCCCTTTTTCAAGCCCTGCTTCAATACGTGCAATATTTAAAGGCCAGTTAGAGTCGGTTAATAGCTTTAGACTGGCCAGCGCAGCACTGCATGCCAATGGGTTTGCCATAAAGGTAGGGCCATGCATAAACAACCCCGGTTCTCCTTCTCTAATTGTTGCGCTGATATTTTCTGTTGTTAATGTTGCCGCCAGCGACAGATAGCCACCCGTCAGCGCCTTACCCACACACATAATGTCCGGCGAAATATCAGCGTGCTCGCAAGCAAACATTTTTCCAGTACGGCCAAAGCCAGTGGCAATTTCATCACAAATTAACAACACCTCATGTTCGTCACATAAAGTACGCACACGGCGCAGGTAATCGGCTGAATAAAAACTCATGCCGCCCGTTGCCTGTACAATCGGCTCAAGAATAATCGCAGCGATATTGTCTACATGCCGTTCGAGCCGTTGTTTAAGTCGCGCAATACCCTCATCACCACTCATACCACCGAACTGGCAAGCGGGTGCATCAACAAAATATTGCTCGGTCAGCACATCACTAAACAGCGAGTGCATTCCGCTCACCGGGTCACACACCGACATCGCACCAAAGGTATCGCCGTGATAGCCATTGCGCAGTGTTAGAAAGCGCTGTTTTGCAGGGCTGCCTTTGGCATGCCAATACTGAATGGCCATCTTCATCGCAACTTCAACGGCAACCGAACCGGAGTCAGCAAAGAAAACTGTCTGCAATGGTACCGGGGTTAGCTCAATTAGGCGGCTTGCCAGCATTACCGCTGGCTCATGCGTTAAACCACCAAACATCACGTGCGACATCTTTTCTATCTGCGCTTGCAGCGCTCGGTTCATCTCAGGGTGGTTATAGCCATGGATAGCTGACCACCACGAAGACATGCCATCGATTAACTCACGTCCATCAACAAGTTTAAGGTACACCCCATTTGCTGAGGCAACCGGAAAGATTGACTGTGCTACGCCAATCGCACTGTATGGGTGCCATACATGCGCATTATCCAGCGCGAGAAGTTGTTGCGCATCCACGAGGGTAAGACTCCGATGTTGACAATAATTTTAGTAACGACTTAGATTACCCCTAAAGCTGCCCACTCAATTTTGCAACACCACCAAAGCTACCCACCCACATCGTACCGTTTTCTGCCTTTGCCATTGAGAACACATTGTTGGCATACAGCCCATCAAGGGTCGTCATCACATTAAACCCTTCACCCACTTCCTTAAAGCGCGCCAATCCTTTGCTGGTGCCGATCCACAACTGCTCATCGATATCAATGTGTAACATAAAGATGTGATTCCCAGGCAGACCATCAGCGGTGGTGTAGTTAGTCCAGTTTTTACCATCAAAACGGGCCAGACCACCACCCCAGGTGCCCGCCCAGACGATACCATCACTATCGACCGCCAATGAGATGATGTAGTTTGGGTTATACGCAATATCCACATCCTCTAATCCTTGCTCGGCCTTTTGGCGGGCATGATGTTGAGATGCTTTGGCAGGATCATTTCTTGACGTGATCGCATCACGCACCACGTCAATCGGCGCACCTAGGCCGTCTTTATGCTGCCAGTTCTGCCACTTGCCACCACGATACAACGCAAGGCCTTCTTCCGTGGCGAGCCAGATATCACCATTTAATCCTTCTTCTACCCCGTAAACCCAGGGATTTGGAATGCCACCATTGGTATTTTCAACGGTAAACATATCCCATTTTGAGTTGTCATCCAGGTCCCCTCCGCGGATGCGATTAACGCCAGACCAAGTCGCAATCCAGATATCGCCATTGCTGGTCTTTTGCAGATCATAAACAAACTGATCTGCCAGACCATTAGGAATATTGTAATTTGTCCACACACTGGTCTCGATATCCATCACCGACAGGCCACCGCCATACGTTCCCACTGCCAGTTTGTTGTCGATTAGACTCACGTGGAATACACCATTCGAAAGCACCCCTTCGATACGGTTATCAAAGACATCATATTGGTCATCAATGGTGTTGTAACGAATCACACCACCTGATGTCCCGATCCAGACATAATCGC
>QIHH01000098.1 GCA_003230195.1 Gammaproteobacteria bacterium | reverse complement strand
GAGGCACTTGGCGCAACTTTTGCTTCCGTTATTGCCGGTGGTGGCGTCATTTTTTTGCATGGCCCATTGGGGGCGGGGAAAACGACATGGGTTCGAGGGTTTCTGCATGCGCGCGGCCATATTGGTGCGGTTAAAAGCCCGACTTACACGCTGGTGGAGTCATACCCACTCGCCGATGGTGTGGTGCACCACTTTGATCTGTATCGTCTGGGTGACCCAGAGGAACTTGAGTATATGGGGGTTCGTGATTATTTTTCTGACGAGATGCTCTGTCTGGTGGAATGGCCTGAGCGTGGCACGGGTGCGATTGGAAAGGCTGATATCGAATTAACATTGTCTTATAGTGGCAGTGAGCGTGAGCTGACGGTTTGTGCCACTAGTGAAAAATGGCGTAAAATCATCCAGCAGATGAAATGAGCTGGGTCGTTATAGCGTCGTTAGTTGAGTGATGTTTAAAAGTAACTATGCAAGCTATCTTGTTAAAAATATTGCAATTTATGCTTTAATGCATTAAAAGTATTTACGTGAAAGAAATAAGGCCTCAAGAATGATAAAAAAACTGAGTCTCATATTCTTGTTAGCACTCCCATGGGTCTGCGTAGCAGCGGGCACTCAGGTCAATGGTGTGCGCACTTGGCAAGCACCCGATAATACCCGAGTGGTGTTCGATGTGAGTAGTGCTAGCGCTGAATATAAGGTATTTAAACTCTTCAACCCACCTCGTCTGGTGATTGATTTCAAAAATACTCGCCTCACCGGCAAGATGGTTAAGCCTGCTAGCAAAGACATTATTCTGAAAAATATTCGCAGTGCGGTTCGCCCCAATAAAGATTTACGGGTGGTGCTCGACCTGCATGATAAAACTAACTTCAAAAGTTTTCTGCTCAAACCTTATAAAAAATATGGACACCGCTTGGTGGTTGATCTGTTGCATGGCGGGCGCCAAAAAAATGAATCGAAAGCTGCTGCTGGCAAGCACATTGCGTCAAAAAACAGTACAAAAGCACGTTCTCTACCTGTAGAACCTAAATTAAGAGATCTCGTTATTGCCATTGACGCGGGCCACGGTGGCGAAGACCCTGGCGCGTTAGGACCGCGTGGTACACATGAAAAAGATGTTGTCTTTGCAATCGCAAAAAAACTAGCGGCGTTAATCGATAAAGAGAAGGGGATGCGCCCCTTGTTGATTCGTGATGGTGATTATTTTTTGAGTTTACGCCAGCGCACTCAAAAGGCGCGTGATAATCGCGCCGATATGTTTATCTCAATTCATGCGGATGCCTTTCAGGATAAACGTGTTTATGGTTCATCTGTCTACATTTTATCTGAAAATGGCGCTTCCAGTGAAGCGGCCCGATGGTTGGCAGAAAAAGAAAATGCATCCGACCTGATTGGCGGCGTGAGTCTGGATGATAAAGATAATATGTTAGCGCGGGTGCTGCTTGATCTTTCACAGACCGCAACCAAACAGGCTAGTTATGAGGCGGGTAGAGAGATGCTGCGGGAGCTGAAGCCGCTGGGTAAACTGCATAAAAAAGAGGTTCAGCAAGCAGCATTCGCTGTGTTGAAGTCGCCCGACATACCATCTGTACTGGTTGAAGCCGCTTTTATTTCTAACCCCGCTGAAGAGAAAAACCTGAGAAACAAGCGGCATCAGAGTGTGCTGGCTAAAGCATTGTTGAATGGTGTGCGTGAATACTTCATTAAGAATGCGCCGCCGGGAACATTCTATGCGAGCAAAGCCCGCCAGCATATTATCGCCAGTGGTGATACGCTTTCAGAGATTGCGCAACGCTATCACGTTAGCATCTCAAGTATTCGCTCAGAAAATAAACTGTCTGGTGACAGGGTACGGATTGGGCAGGTGTTAAAAATTCCAGCGTTTGGTGATGGCTAGGCTGCCATTTTTTCGCGTATTACTCGCTTATCGCTAAGCGACAGAATATTTAAGTCTATCTACCTCTCTAGCCCACTGCCATTAAGTTAAGCATTACTCTGGTTCCCATGCTCTGTGCGACCGTAGGAAGTGCCTGTGGTATGGGAATCCATACCACCAGTAAAATGCTGGCACGTGATATGGTTACTTTATTAAGGGTATTTTTTTGGCCACAGCTTGAACGTCCGCTGCTATAACGAAATCTATTAGCAAAACCTTTAATGATTTCTGCTTCTCCCTTTGCATTTATTTTTCCTCCATAAGATCATTTAATGTTGGTGAGTTTTTATCATATTCTTCGCTTATATCTGAGTCGAGTTGATTTTCTCTTGATTCTATTTGTTCAAGAAAAAATTTATACGCTTTTGGCTGGATTATTATGCCAATAATTTTTCCATCATTATCTTCAATAAGAATGTCTTCACCTTTTAGCGGGTCGGGATTTTTTATTTTATTAAGTAGCTTATTAGAAATGTTACTTTGTTTGGTTTTCATACACACTCCATTTGTAGGTTAATTTTTTGGTTAACAAGGCTGTAGGAAAATTTCCATCAATTTACTGTGCCAAAAAAATGTTAACGTACTTAAGCATCAAGGTAAATCGGGGGGAACCGTTGACGCCAATGTATGCACCGTTCGGCGTATTGCAGACTATTTTGATCGCTTGCTCAAAACACATTCATGAAATGTAGTATGATTTGGTTGATGGACTAGCCCAGTGTGAGAGCAGCGGGTATTTTGCTGGTGATTTGTTTATAATGCAGTCACTGAAAACGTGGTGAAAGTACTGATGTCCAATTCCAATGCCTCTTCTGATACGCAAAATGTACCTGCACAGCGTATCCATCATCTATCTTCTCAGCTTGCGAACCAGATTGCTGCGGGTGAGGTGGTAGAAAGACCTGCTTCGGTGGTAAAAGAGTTGTTGGAAAACAGTCTGGATGCGGGGGCGACTCAGATAGAGATTGACGTTGAACAGGGCGGCTCGCGCCTGATCCGGGTGAGAGACAACGGCGTTGGGATTCACCGTGAGGATCTTGTGTTAGCGCTAAACCGCCATGCCACCAGCAAGATTATTGATGCGGATGACCTTGATGGCATCGTGACACTTGGTTTTCGTGGCGAGGCGCTGCCCAGTATCGCCTCTATTGCTCGCATGAGCCTGATATCACGGCAACAGGGTGATGAGAGTGGCTGGTGCGTTAGTAGTGAAGGTTATGCGCCGGAGGAGGATGCCGCACCGTGTGCGCACCCGTTGGGTACCACGATTGAAATTCGAGACCTCTTTTTTAATACCCCCGCACGGCGTAAATTTCTGCGTAAGGAGAAAACAGAGTTTGGCCACCTGGAAGAGGTGGTCAAGCGGATTGCATTAAGCCATTTTGATGTGGGTTTTCAACTGAAACATAATCAAAAAGTCGTGCTGTCACTGCGTGCGGTGAGCAATACAGATCAATATATTGAGCGGGTCGAGACGATCTGTGGCCAGCCATTTAGAGACAATGCATTGGCGATTGAGTATGAAGCTGCCGGTCTGCGGCTGTGGGGCTGGGTTGCGTTACCGGCATTTTCGCGCAGTCAGGCGGATATGCAGTATTTCTTTGTTAATGGCCGTGTGATTCGCGACAAACTGGTGAGCCATGCGATTCGCCAGGCTTATCGTGATGTGCTTTATCACGGACGTCACCCTGCCTTTGTGCTCAATCTTGAGATGGCCCCTGAGCAGGTGGATGTGAATGTTCATCCCGCCAAACATGAAGTCCGTTTTCGTGAAGGGCGCTTGGCACACGACTTTATCTTCCGTGCCATTCATCGTTCATTGGCGGACGTACGGCCAGGTGATGCAGAAAACGAAGGTGCGAAGGAGCAATTGACAGCACAGTCGATGCCGGTGATGGGAGCGAACCCCTTAGCGCGGGAGGGGGCCGTAGTGATGCCGTTAACAACCCCACAATCGGTGGGCAGTTTTGGCGGTGGTGCGGCGACCTATACACGACAATCAAATATCTCATTGGGGGTTAATGAGCAATTGAATGATGCCTACAAGGTGCTTGCTGAGAGTGCCGTAGCGCAGCCGTTAGCGAACAGTGATGCTGGTGCTGATGTCTCGGCAG
>QIHH01000014.1 GCA_003230195.1 Gammaproteobacteria bacterium | reverse complement strand
GTCCGCGCTCTTCAATGGTGCCGTGGCGCAGCACAATAATCTCATCCGCTTCCAATACGGCCGAGAGACGATGGCAGACGATAATGTTACTGCGCCCATGTCTCGCTGCATTGATGTGCGCAAGGATTTCTCGTTCGGTATGCAAGTCAACGGCCGAGAGGGCATCATCAAGAATTAACACTGGCGGATCGATTAACAGTGCGCGCGCAATTGCGATACGCTGCTTCTGTCCACCTGAAAGGGTAATGCCGCGTTCACCGACGAGGGTCTCATACTGCTCAGGAAAGTTGAGAATATCTTCATCGATACAGGCCAGCTTTGCCGCTGCACGTACTTCATCTAGTGATGCCTCGGGGCAACCGAGTGCAATGTTCTCGGCAATCGTCACCGAAAATAAAAAGGGGTCTTGTGGTACCAGCCCAAACTGGCTGCGCAGTGTTTCGAGCTTGTACGCTTTAATGTTGTGATGATCGCAACAGATCGTTGCTTCACTGCCTTCATGCATGCGCAATAGCAGTTGAATCAACGTGCTTTTACCGCTGCCGGTATGGCCGACGATGCCAAAGGTACTGCCGGGGGGAATCTCAAAGTTGATGTTGTGTAGTGCATCACTGTGCTTATCATACGCAAAGCGTTTGATGTTGGCATCAATGTGGGTGCTTTCAACACTGTCGCGTTTGCCATTATCGTTAATCGCCGGTGTGGTCTGTAATAGCTCATCAATGCGTGTGTGTGCGGCCGAACCGCGCTCGATCAAATTCAACGTCCAGCCGTAGGCAAACATCGGCCAGATCAAAAAGGTGAGGTACATAGTAAACGCGGTCAGCTCACCAATCGTCAATTCATCCTGATAGATCAGCCACGCACCGCCCGCGACCGCGAGAAAAAATGAGGTACTGACGGTGAGATAGATCACCGGGTCATACTTCGCCTCAACCTTTGCTACCGCAAGATTGGCGGCACTGACATCACGGGTCACATCGCTATAAGCGCGTTCCATCTGTGGCTGCTGCCCAAAGGCTTTAATCAAACGGATACCGCTGATGTTCTCCTGTGTCTTATCATTCAACAGACTAAACTGACGTTGCGCTTCGCTAAAGGTGTCATGCATCTGGTCACCGAATTTCCACATATAATAGCCCATGATGGGCCACGGCAGCAGCGCCAGCAGCGTCAATTTCCAGCTCACCATCACCACCATCATGATCAACACCACCACACCCGTCATCACACCATCAAACAGCGCTAAAATCGCTTCACCCGCCGTCATCTCCACCGCCGTCACATCGTTGGTGGCGCGTGCCATCAAGTCACCAGTGTGGTGGCGCTGGAAGAAGCCTGGTGCCATCAAGGTTAAATGGTCATAGATCTTACCGCGCATCAGTGCCGCGAGCTTGAACGACGCGCCGTAGAGTTGGCGTCGCCACAACACCCGTAAACCGTAAATGACAATGCCGATGCCGAGCAGCAGTGCGATCTCTTCAATCAGTTGCTCATAGGTTAACGTATCGTTTGCCACTGCATCAACGAGCTGCCCGGTAATCCACGGAGCCACCATCGCCAGGCAGGAGATCATTAGCAACGCCACAAAAGCGATTGCGTAACGTTTCCAGTAAAGGCGGAAAAACCAGCCGAGTTTTCGCAAGATTGTCATGGGGTGGTTTGGGTGGTCAATATGTTAATGCTTTATGTATCGTCACTTCGGGTGGAATGTTGTGAGGTTCTGTTGGTTTGTTACTCACGTAGATATCTTACTGGATTCCGGCCTGCGCCGGAATGACGAATGATGTATTGAACAGGAAAATTACGAGGTTCGTCATCCCGGCGCAGGCCGGGATCCAGAAAGCTAATGCGTGACAGTAGTGATATCAGTACATGATACACAGATAACGGCCATCAGTAATATAACGCTTTTGATTTTTCGGGTAGCCGGGTTAGTATTCTTGGCTGTCTATATGGATGAATGATAATGAAAGTGACTGATACAGTTGAACTGCCGGAGTTGAGTGAGGATAACTTTAAAAAATTGACGCCAGAGGCTTGCCGGGCTTTTACATTTCGTGCCGCAGTGAGGGTGATGCCATTGATTGGGTGCGGTAGCAGTGGACTAGGTTTTTGGCCAACAGATAAGCGGCAGCAATACATGGAGGCTGTTGTGTTAGCGATTGATGCTGCTTTGTTGATGTCGGTCAGAGAGCGGAATGACTATATGGTGTATGTCGCGGATATCGCCTCAGGTGCTGTGGGAAGGGCTGCAGGTGATATTCAGGATCTAGGAGTAAGAGAGGCGGTTTATTCCGCAGCAGATGCTGCCGCACCTGTTGATGCGTATCAGACTGCAGAAATTGTTGCAAAGACTGCTATGGGGGCTATTGAGGTGAGCAGGCTTGCTATGCAGAGGGATCTTTGGCAGTTGTTAAGGTGGAGCAATGAGAAGCCAACAAAATCAGTTGAAGCTAATATTATTTCGACAAAATTGATGTTTTCACCTTTGTTACAAGATTCTGGTGGGTTAGAGAGTTTTTTTGAATTACAGGGTGATGATGGAATAAAGCATTGGAAGTCATCACTAGCTGAGATTGGTATGGAAGATGTTGTTCAGCGCTACATGGATCTGGTTGATGGTAAACCGTGGGATATTGATGAGACAACCGTTCGTTTCAATGCGTGGTATAAAAAATACCAGGAACAAGAAAATATTATCGGTAATAGTCAAAGAAGCGATAGCGGCAAAGCATTCACCAAGGGGCATGGCACCGCAACAACCCTGTCAGACAAACCCACTAATATCGATAAGCTAGGTAGAGCACCACTCGTCAATACCCTCGCCAATATGCTTGCATCACCGCAGCAAGACCTACCGATGACAATAGCGCTGTTGGGTGACTGGGGCACAGGAAAGTCATCAGTTATCGTGCAGCTCAAATCCAGACTTACAGAACTGGAAGAACCACGACTATTTATAGGCGGTAGTGATGAGGCATGTAAATTCCTGCATGCTGAATTCAATGCATGGGAATATGAGCAGACCGATAACATTCGTGCGGGGCTTGCACAAGAAGTGGTAAATGGCCTGCTGAAAGATGTGAACTGGCTACACAAGCTCTGTTTTGCATTTTACAACGCATGGAAACAACACCGCTGGGCATTTGGTTGGAGCCTTATTGGTATGATTGTGGTTGTGCTATCGGCAGCAGGGCTATGGCTGGGCGGTGCAACTATATTCACCAAAAATGTCATTGCAGGTTCATTGATTGGTGTTGGTGCTGCTGGTGTGTTCTCGTTTGTATTGTTTAATGCATGGAAAACAGCACGGAATATTTTAGAGCACCCGCTAGCGAATCAGTTACAAACGTATCTTAAATTACCCAGCTATGGTGAACATCTTGGGTTGGTGCCAGTAATAAAAGAGCAGATTGCCTCAATGTGTGAATACAGGCTTGGTCAGGCACATAATAGTCGCCTGTTAGTTGTGGTTGATGATTTAGATCGTTGTAGCCCTGAATGTATTACTGACACACTGGATGCCGTTCGGCTGGTAATGAATTTGAAAAACGTGGTGGTGTTGATTGCCATCGATGACCGGGTCGCCTTCCGTGCGGTGGCAGACCACTATGAAAAATTGAGTGATAAAGAGAGACCTGCTGCTGCAATCGCACGAGACTATCTTGGAAAGATTATCCAGTTGCCTATTAATCTTCCATTACCAAACGGTGCGGATATGGGGCGATTTATAAATGATGAGTTGTTTCAGCATGTAGAGCAGTCGCGTAAAAAACAGGTGGGTGGTATGAGTGTCGCTGGCATTGATGATGCAAATGTGCCAATTGAGGTGGAGGAACCCGTTGAACCAGATGGGATCATTGATACGGGCAAACCAGTTGAACAAGATAAGCCAAGTGAACCGGATAATTCAGGCGAAATGGATGAATCACTTAAGGAGATGCATATACTCATGCGTGATACTACGGATGAGCGAAATGAATTCAGAGAATTGGTTCTTGATTTAGGCTTCAATAATCCACGGCAGTTGATACGCCTAAAGAATTCATACCGAGTGCTAAAAGGCATCAAATATAATGAAAGTGGGCCAGTTTCATTTTCGAAATGCCGCGAACT
>QIHH01000119.1 GCA_003230195.1 Gammaproteobacteria bacterium | reverse complement strand
TTTTTGTTTGCTTCATTGTCATACTCATTATTTGTCTCCATTAAGACGTTAATCAATAATGAGCAGTTACACAATTTAATTTACAGCCTCTCAACAATTTCTGGGCGCTCATCAATGCTCACCCGATTTTTTATATGTCCGCGTCTTGCCCGAGCTTTTCTGCGTGATTGATAGGCTTTCCCTTGACGACGGAGATAGGTAAACAAGTCGCCTCCTGCCGCCTTATTTGCCCAAATATGCAAATAGATAGTTTCGTGGCTAACACTCATCACAAACCAACCGCATATAATCCTGTAACGTCTGCCCCGGCAGTGATGCAAACCCTTCTTCCAGTAAACACACATGCATCATCCGATCCAGCCGAAAACTCCGAAACCCATCCCGTAGCTCACACCACGCAGTTAAGGTCCACACCTTGCCCCAGTAAAACAGTCCCAGTGGGTGAACAGTACGACTCGATGACTGACCATCTTCCCGCTTATAGTTAAACTCAATTTTTTGCAGCTCTTTAATGCCGACACGAAATAATTGCATCCGTTTCGAGACCTTTGGGTCAATACCAAAGTCCGGCACCAGAATATCTTCACGCGATAGTTCTTTGCGTAGATGCTCGGGTACCGCAGATTCTATTTTGATCATCGCCTGAGTAGCCGCCGATGCCAGCCCCTGGTCTGTCCACGCCTGCACCATGCGTGCGCCGATCAATAATGCCGCTAACTCCTCTTCATTAAACATTAAGGGCGGCAGGTGAAAACCGGGCAATAACTTATAGCCACTGCCCGCTTCACTTGAGATCGGTACACCTGAGAGCGACAGGTCTTGCATATCGCGATAGATGGTACGCTCTGAGACTTCGAGTTTTCCTGCAATCTCGCGTGCGGTGACAACACGGTCTTTACGCAGTAGCTGGATGATCTGGAAGAGTCGGTCGGCGCGGCGCATGAGTCTATGCTTTCCTGGCTGTCGCGACACTCGTCACCGCTATGCTCACTATGCCCGCTATGCCCGTCATCCCGGCGTAGGCCGGGACCCAGACTACCACTGCGCTTCGCGTAACAACTTGGTCTACTTTAGCGCACCTGAACATCAGCGTATTAATGGAAGCTTGTGCTGCCGTCTTTCTGGGTCCCGGCCTGCGCCGGGATGACGAGGTTCTGTTCCGGGGTGACTGGGTTCTGCGCCAAAATAACGGGGCTCTGTGCCTAGATAACGGATAAGGAAGAACGGCAGTATCAGGAAGTACAATGCTTTAATCAAACGGCAACTCCAACGCATTGCAAAGAAATCGCATGTGCGGTGTGGCGTCGGCAAAGCGTTTCATCATGGTCACTTTTAGTTTTTTAGAGCGGGCTAAATCCATATCAAATTCATGAATCGAGATAAAGTCTTTACGCCTGATATCTTCTATCATCGGGTGGTCTTTGCTGAAACCGCGTGGAGAGGTCTTTAACGACTCACCACTGATGCGATACTGTTTCTTAAACGGCTTATGGTCTCGTGCCTTTAGCCACTCGGCCTCTCGCTCAGTTATTCGCGCACGAATTTTGGCCAGCGATGGTGCATCCGGTCGCCAGATACCGGCACCGAAAAAACACTCCTGCGATGAGATGTGCAGGTAGTAGCCAGGGGCATGTATATCTTTGCCGAGGGTATGTCGAAACTGAATGCCAATATTGGTTTTGTAGAGCGTTTTGTCTTTGCCAAAACGGGTATCGCGATGTGCCCGCATCAGCGAGCCACCGACCTTTTTAGGGCTCGCGACAAAATATGGTGACAGATGTGGCAGCTCTTCTGCCACATCTGTAATCAAACGCAGAGCGGGTTCGCGTACACATCCTTCATAAAACGCCTTATGCTCATGAAACCATTCGCGCTGGTTGTTATCCGCGAGCCGATCAAGAAAATCAAAGGTGCCTTCATTAAAGTAAGCGTCCGCCATGCCCTACCCTTATTTGCTATGTGAATACAGTGACAGCATAGCGCCTTGCGGGTCTTTAATCACACAAAAACGGCCTTCACCAGGAATATCTTGTGCCGGTACACAGATCGCACCGCCCATCGTAACAGCCTTGGCAGCACTGGCATCGACATCTTCAACGGTAACATAACTACCCCACATCGGTGGCATCTCACCCGCCTCCGCTGGTCTCTGCATGATGCCGCCAATATCGTCACCGTTAACCTTAACCGTGGTGTACGCCATCCCGCCACAGTCACTGTCTTCCATCTGCCAACCAAACAACTCACCATAAAACTGCTTTGCAGCCACAACATCGCTGGTGAGTAGCTCATTCCAACAAAAACGCCCTGCTTCTTTTTGTCTCTCTAACATAGAAATCTCCTTGTTTAAAATTAATCACATTTTGGAGATGTCAGCATAACAAGGGGATACTGACAGCATAGTGTCAGTAGGTAAAAATAGTTTGCAAAAAAAATGGGTGAGCGGCAGGCACAACAACGCAACAACTCAGTTGAGTCGATAAACAATGGAAATGGTTTTTATTTAGAGACATCGACCATTGAAGATGGTGACAATGCAGTGTGGTGCAACAGCTGACTCAGTTCAAGACTAAGCCAAACACAGCTTGAAAATCGTTCCCCCTCAACCAATTCTCAAGCTATGTCCGACCAAGTGACACCATTTAACCAAAAAAGGCCAACACAGTACAGCTTTTATATATAAATAATGACGTTGATAGCGATAAAGTCTAACACTCCCTTACTATACCAAACCTGAACATCGACTATCTCGAATGTTTAATCAACAATCATAACATTCCAAACATTGAGCGCCACTCCACCACCTTAATATGAGACAGAAACTCGGTATGGCCAAAGAACCAGAAACCTGCCATCGTGATAACCAACAAGACAATTAGCCAAAACAACAGTTTAGCCAGCCGCCCCTCTAAAAACCCACTGTTTTGGTCGAGTTTAATGTCAGCAACCATCCTTTCATTTTGTTTTTGCCAGAGAAGATAATCCCCTGATTCAATCATCAGCAACACATCTATCGAACAGTGATAAAGGTAGACCCAAGCGTATACAACTGAACCATCACCTAAAGTAACTGGCACACGCTGACGTTGATACTCACGAGGCTGCTCAAAATGGCAATCGCTTTCTTCATAGGTATCCAGCGTAACAAACAGACCCGCAGCATCGACCTGATAAAGATCACCCATCACATGTGAACCCACTGCAAACTGATAACAGCCAGCGGGATAACCATCCACCTCAAACAGCCGGCCATCCATTGTCGCAAGCTCAATAAAAGTGGCGTCCGCTTCAAGCTGAGAAAAAACCAGCTCAGCTGCGTCAGACCGCAGCACACCGCGCCGCAATGTGCCGTAAACAAATAGATAATCATCACTGCTCATGGCACTAGAATATCATCCACAACGCTATGAAACCTGCAAATTAAAACTATCACTCGCAACAATCTTACCATTGACCTGTAATTCAACTTCATGACGACCACTGTAATATTTTCGCGTGGTGATGGGACGCATCGGATGACGCTTTTCGATCGTCAACACTTCACCCGGAGCAATCATCTTTTTCGCCAGTTTAAAGACCTTGGGGCGCAACTCTCCATTGGCTTTCATATGATGCAGTACAAAATCAATCATTAACGGCACCGACTTTTTCTCACTGCTAACCAGTTTAATCTTGAGCTTCAATTCATTACCCAGCACCAAACGCTTTGGCCCAGCCTTGAACTGCTCCACGCTCAATTTAATCGACTGGGGGTAACCCAGTAGCGTCAACGCCTCTGGATTACCCTGCTTGACCAACGTACGCAGTGCATGGCGTGTTAACCACGCCATCTCTTTGCTGGCGGGTTTTTTATTCCAGCGCTGCAGTGTTGCAGTGACTAGAGTTGGATTATCTTTTGCAATATCGTTGAGGTTATTTGCCACTGAGCGACGTACATAAAGCGAAGGATCATCCTTAAGCTTATTAAGCAGCTTTAATACTGGCGCGGGATTTTCAACATATTTAGACAGACGAATCATCCACGGCAAACGTGGCCGGGTACATTCTGATACCAGCCGCCGCACATGAAAATTGTCGTCATGCACCCAGGCTTCAAGCTGTTTAAGTGTCTGCTGTTCATGCTGCAAGATAAAATAGCGTATCGAACCCTCTGCTGAAAAACGCCGGGTCAT
>QIHH01000245.1 GCA_003230195.1 Gammaproteobacteria bacterium | reverse complement strand
ATGCTGCCAGGCAAGATCATTTTTGTTAGCAATGAAACCAATATGGGCATCACGCCGCTGGGTGAACTCAGTCGGCGTTACTGCGACGAAGCAGGCTGGTTGCACCAAGACTTAGCTCAGGCTTGCCAGCGCGTTGTCCTGGTTGTTGCCGGATTGCCTCACATCTTAAAAGGGGAAAAAATATGACAATAGCGTGGTTAAACCAAGCCGCAGCCAACCCTGATGAAAATGCTCGCCAGGCAGCTAAACTGCGCCAAAGCCAACTCACCAAGCCTGGTGGGGCATTGGGTCGCCTGGAAACGATAGCGATTCAACTTGCGGCACTTCAAAGCCGAGCGCAACCACAGATCGAAGAGGTGCAGATCAGTGTGTTTGCCGGTGATCACGGTGTTGCAGCCGAAAACGTATCCGCTTTTCCGCAAGCCGTCACCGCTGAAATGGTAAAAAACTTTGCCCGTGGCGGTGCCGCCATCTGCGTCAGCGCGCGTGCCATTGGCGCAACACTTGAAGTGATCAACCTCGGTACCGCCCACGACACTGGCTTGTTAGAAAACGTCAACAATATCAATCTCGGCCCTGGCACCGCTAACTTCACACAACAAGCGGCGATGACGGAACAGCAATTGGCCCAAGCACTCGCTGTTGGCCAACAAGCCGCTCAACAGACTGACGCTGATCTATTCATTGGCGGTGAAATGGGCATTGCCAATACCACTGTTGCCAGCACACTGGCTTGCGCTTTGCTCAAGGCGCCCACTGCTCAGCTGGTCGGCGCTGGCACTGGCCTGGATCAGATTGGCATTCAACACAAAAGCGAAGTGATTCAACGGGCGCTTGAGCGGCATCTTGCGCAGATCAATTCACCCTTGGAAGCCCTGCGTCGTCTGGGTGGTTTTGAAATTGCAGCGTTAACGGGCGCCTATATCGCCTGCGCCCAAAAACGACTGCCGGTGCTGGTTGATGGTTTCATTAGCTCCGTGGCCGCATTGACTGCGACACGACTTTGCCGAGGTAGCGAGGCGTGGTTTCTGTTTGCCCATGCTTCCGCCGAAGCCGGTCATCAGCGCGTACTCAAGGCCTTGAATGCAAAGCCGCTGCTTGATCTTGGCATGCGCTTAGGCGAAGGCAGCGGTGCCGCTATCGCCGTGCCATTGTTACGTAGTGCCTGTGCGTTACACAATGAGATGGCGACCTTTGATGAAGCTGCCGTTTCCGAAAAATTGCCATGAGAATTGACCTGTTGCGTCACGGTGAGACTACCCACGGTAACCGTTTTCGCGGCAGTATCGACGATGTATTAACAGCGCATGGCGAACAACAGATGTGGCAGGCCGTTGAACAAAACGCGGCTCATTGGGATCGTATTATCAGTTCTCCGCTAAAGCGCTGTGCCGACTTTGCCGATGCACTGAGCCAAAAACAGCAGCGACCATTGACGCTCGATGCACGATTTAAAGAGATGCATTTCGGCGCATGGGAAGGCCGCTTTGCGGCCGAATTAATGGAAACCGATGCCGAGGCGTTAAGCAATTTCTGGAATGATCCGGTCCAACACACGCCGCCAGGGGCTGAACCATTAATTGATTTTGAGCGTCGTGTTGTCTGCGCCTGGCAAGAGGTCATCAGTCGCTACGCTGGCGAAAATATGTTGTTGGTTACCCACGGCGGGGTGATTCGTCTGCTGCTCTGTTATGTACTTCAGTCCCCCATCAAACAACTCCTTAAATTTGAGGTTAAACATGCAGCGATAGAAAAAATTGCTATTTCTGGTCGCCAGGCGCGGCGTTTATAATGCGCTCCTTTTTCATTGCTCTGCAATTTTTAACCCGCATACCTGTGCGTCTGAATGGTCTTCCCAGCGACCAGGAGATCGGACGATCACTGATTTATTATCCCATTGTGGGTTTGCTCATCGGTGGCGTACTAACACTACTCTTATGGTGCCTAGCAGATGTGCCAACGCTCATCAGCGCCGTGCTTTTGCTAACTGTTTGGGTCTTGCTGAGCGGTGGTTTGCATCTGGATGGCCTTGCAGACAGTGCCGACGCCTGGGCCGGTGGCCTAGGCAACCGCGAGAGAACCCTTGCGATCATGAAAGATCCCAACTGTGGCCCAGCGGGGGTGGTGAGCTTAGTGTTGGTCTTGCTAATAAAATTCAGCGCCCTCCATGTCGCTATAGAGAGTGGCAATTGGGTCGTATTGTTACTCGCGCCGCTACTTGGCCGAACCGCCCTGCCACTGCTATTTCTCACTACCCCCTATGTTCGTGAACAAGGTCTGGGCACCGCACTGGCAAACCACCTGCCCCGCCCCCATCTTGTTGCTGTTATTACGGTGGTATTGGTTAGCCTTATCTTATTGCCAGGCAGCAACGCGTTGTGGCTGGTTGTGGTAATGCTGTCTGTTTTTACCTTATTGCGAACATTGATGATGGCGCGTCTTGGCGGAACAACCGGTGATCTGGCCGGTGCGTTGCTTGAGATAACCGAGGCGAGCATCCTACTAACCTCAGCAGTTTTACTCCTCACGCTGTAAGGTACTTCTAAAAATTTCGATCACCTAACTCCTTCTATAAAGCACTTCATCACGCCTTCAAGCGTACTGTGATGACGTTATAATCCCCATCCCCAAAACGCTAAAAAATCTGCGAACGGCCACATATCCGAAGCCTGTCGATTCCATGGTTTTAAACTGGTATAAAACACGGTTCCTGTTTCATCTTTATTGCCGAATGCTTTATCTTCCCCTACTCGCCAGTCTAGTGACCACCAGCTAACCAGCAGTCGCTCAAGCGGTTTATGAGACCCTTTGACGTAACCCTTTCGACTACCGTTGGTTTCAAAAAATGAGGTGGTCTCATCACCAATGGGCAGTTTCATCAAATCATCAATCGATGCGATGTTGAGCGTTTCACTCTGATATCGCTGCTTAATTTCGGTTTGAGTCAATAAACCGATATCCATTACCCGGTGGGTTTCATTTTTCAGATAGATGACGATTCGGTTTTCGTCATCAAATGGTGTTGGTAGTGCGAGTTGTGCTGGCAATGTCATGCCATATATCCACTGTGAATCACTGTTCCAATCTTGTGGATAGGCAGAGTCGGGTAGATAACTGGTGGGCACAATTGCGAGGAAACAGCCACAGGTATGAACCGTTGTGATCAATACAGGTCTGTTTTTTGCATTCAGCGTTACAACTGTCAACAAACCGTTGTTGTTGCCAGCGGTGATGTGAAATGGAAACAGACTAAAGGGTGTCTTTTCAAAATGGATGCGATAGATCAGGTTGGTGTAGTTGCCGTTAGTAGTGGCGAACGTCTGACGATCAACATAGACAAAAGGATGGTTGGGGGCGACATCGATCTGCTCATTGCCTTTGTCATCAATGCGTGCACGCGGCTTGCCGATGCGGTTAAACATTTTTTCTGTCTGCTCGGCAATAAAAACAGGCGCGAAGCGGGAGAAATCGTTTTTCTGGTCGTTAACCACGTAAGCCGTGACATTAGTGCTGCTATGCCCAAGGGCACCGTTCTGGGAAACATTGTGTGGAGGGCCAGAAATGGCGCAGGCAGAGAGCAGCACCAACAGCAAAATCATGCCAAGTTTGTTCAGTCTGTTCTTGAAATGCAATTTATCCATGCCGCCACCATGCCGCTGATTCGAAGAGACAAGATAAACTTTAGCAGATATCGGCGGGGTATGAGGCAATGACCGTATCATTTTTGTTAGAACAGATCGGTATGCCTAAAGACCCGACATCTGAAAACAAGATTTTACGCCACCGGCTGGATGAGTTTGTCGCTGAGGCGCGTAAGAACGAACGTAAGATGCGCCGTTTTCAGTCGTTGGAATTAAAATTGATTGGCCTTAGTTCAGTGAAAGACCTCATTGAGGCGGTATTGGCGCCCGATTATTCTACCTTTCGCTGGGACGAGGTAACGCTACTGCTGCTAGATCCTGAATACGAGATTCAACGAGCGTTGGAAGACGAGGGTGTTGAGCTGAGTTCAATGCCTCATCTGATGTTTGCTTCATCGGATGACGACCTGAATGCTTATTATCAGATGTCTCTTTTTCCAACACTGGGCGCGTATCGTGCGCGGCAACATTCCACCCTTTTTCCTGCGCGCCGTCGTACACCTAGGAGTGTTGCGCTGTTACCACTGGTGCGTCAGGGCAAGCTGATCGGCAGTCTCAATGTCGGTAGTTACTCTGCAGAGCGTTTTGAGCGTGGCGTGCGAACTGATTTTT
>QIHH01000055.1 GCA_003230195.1 Gammaproteobacteria bacterium | reverse complement strand
CGGTAGCGGGTGTTACATGGGCAGATGCCAATGACTATTGCCAATGGCTGAACAAACGCCTGCCCACTGAAATGGAATGGGAAAAGGCCGCGCGTGGTACTGAGGGCAATGAATACCCATGGGGTAACGAATGGCATAAAGAATATGCTAACTCAGGTGAAGGGAAGCATTGGGATAGTGGTGTCGCACCCGTTAACCATTACAACAAAGGTCAATCCCCCTTCGGCGTCTTTAATATGTCAGGTAATGTAATGGAGTGGACAGCTGACTGGTACCAGCAATACCCAGACAATGACTATCAATCAAAAGAGTACGGTGAGATTTTTAAAGTGGTACGTGGTGGTGGCTGGGGAGGCATGGGCCATTATGCGATCAACCACTTTAACCGTACCAGTTACCGCTTCTATCTACGCCCGGAATCTACCTTCCCTGATCTTGGCTTTCGCTGTGCAAAGAATTCACTTTCAAAATAACGGTGATGAAATAAAGCAAGAAGCTAATTAAGGGATACATTCACCATCTCAACCGTAACACTCATCAATTCATTTAATGGCAACGTAAATAGCTGCTCGGCCGTATAACCACCACCCCATACAGGCGCAGTAAGCGAAATCAGGCTAAAGAGCACCCAACACGTTATTTTTGGTAATATACATCTGGATTTCAAATATTTCTATCCCTTTATCATTACCAGCATACTGAGACCTTTGCACGAGAACTAGTTTTCGTTCCAGCAAGGCATAAGTGACCGAAAAAATGGAGTTTACACCCAGTAAATGACTGTTTTGAGATCATTTATAACGCAGCTGGAGCGGAAAATAGACTCGTGCAACTGTCTCATACTATCTAATCAGGGATGTTACAGTCTTACTTTTAATTCATCAAATAACCAACTAAAGATACCAACGTAGCGAATGCAACACTGCCAGCCCTCCAATTCATTATTGGCGGTGATATATTCTACGGTTCTGAATTCAAGTGATATAATACCAATCAATATTTATTCGGCGGATACACGCTAGAGAAAAATTTTCGTTTATAAAGCAGGAGAAGAATAAAATGTTAAAGTCTGTTAAGGCGCTGTTAATGATATTCGTTACATTATCATTGATTGCATGTGGTGGTGAGGGGCAGAATGATGGCAATAATTTATCTGGAAATCCGAACACTAATCCACCGGCAACCGCCGGAGTAACAAGAAATTTGGCAGGAACCGTTGCCGTTGGTGCCCCAGTTGCGGCTGTATTAACTATAGTTGACCGGCGAGGTAATACATTAATTACCGAGAGTAATGCCAGTGGTGAATATTCTGTAAACCTTGAAGGCCGACCCGGCCCATATTTGATTCGCATACAACCAAAAGATAGCAGCTTGCCTGTGATGTATAGCTTTGCCACAAATACAGGCGTGGCAAATGCAACCCCATTTACAACACTTGCGCTGTTTCTTGCTTTGGGAAATGGCTTGGAAGCAGCCTTCAATGATTGGGCATCATTTGCAGATAACTGGGATAGGCGAGATTTAGAACCAGTCCTTGCAATGATCAATGCGAATTTTCATAATGAATTAAACAATGCCGCGGTTAATCCACTGCTATTTGATTTTTTTACCACACCATTTACAGCTAATAATATTGGTTTTGATGCCTTTTTAGATGAATTCAGCGCTAGTGTTGATTTTTCTGGTGATTCATATTCCATTCAAAATAGTTCTGGTGAAAGCATATTGCTAAATGAGAAAATTGATACAACGGGCTATTACATTGGCGCTTTATTTACCCCTTTTGAAGGGACAGCCTGGGAATTCTCGTCGAACCAAACGATCAATGGAGAGCAGCCGACATCAAGCGGCAACTTAACCGTACCAGTAGCATCTGTCCCGTGGCGAGAAGAACATCTTTTTGGGGATATCTGGCCTTTATATGACACTTTCCTGACAAGAAGTGAGACCCGCTGCGAAAGTATTCCTGAAGCACAATGCGATATACGCGTGACGATAACACGCTTCGATAACACGTTTGATGTTATTGGCAGCGGCGGGGTTGGGACATTAATAACGGGCTCTTTTAATTTTAACTGGCGGATCAGTGGCTGGCTTAAAGCAACCACGGGCGGGGAACGACAAACTGTCGATGAGTCAGGAGGCCTATCTCATCGTTGGAACTGGCGTCGAATTAACTAAGGAGCCTCTGATTTATTCTGACTCGAAATAGAACAGAGTACCCGTGGGTGTTATGATCTATGTGATACCCTCGGGTTCGGTTCAAGGCGTGAATCGTACGTAATACCCTAGGGGCATTTCACCCTCAGAGCACAGCGCATTTACCTAGCTGGATGCCAGTGAAACCCATACCTACGATGTAGAAAGTGAGTGCCTGATGTTGCCAACAACATCACTGCCAGCGACTTTCTCACAGATGGTCACATCTGGAGACCAGCACTTTATCGTGGTGAAATCCTCGATATTGGTACCAAAATTGCTGCTGATTACTGGCTGTTACACATCGGTGCAAGCTATGCTGTGACTGACAACATGACCATAAGCGGGCGCATTGAAAATCTTACAGATAAAGACGATGAAGAGATCTTTAGCTACGGCACTCGTGGCCATACTGGCTCTGTTGCCGTCGATTGGCGCTTCTAGTCCACCAACGAAAATCTTATCGCTCGATCTATGTAGTGACTGGCTGCTAGCAAAGTATGCCGACCACTCACAGGTTGTGGCGTTATCACCGCTACTAAAACAGTATCCAGTTAAATGGATCGGGGACAAGTGGCCGATTCATAACGGCTCATTGGAACAGATCCTTCAATTAAAGCCCGACCTAGTACTGAGTGGCGAATACAATGCGTTGATATTACGCCAACGGCTGATCAGCCTCGGTTTTCGTGTCGAAGTACTTACCTTGCCTCGCACATTACCCGAAGTAATGGCATACGAACAACGCTTTCTCGCTTTGATAGGACTGCCAATCAATCAAGCTAGCCAACCACCGCCAACCACTGAAGCACCAAACCAACCCGCTCGGCTACTTTTGCTCGGCGCAAATGGTATCGGCACTGGCCGACAGACATTTGAACACGACGTGATTCAACAGGCAGGATGGAGCAATTATCTTGAGTCTGATGGCTACAGCACGCTGGATCTGGAACAGCTGGTTACCGACCCGCCCGATGCGGTGATGTGGTCGGCACCCAAATCACCGGCTCTTGCGAATCAGTTTGCCAAACACCCTGCACTGCACCGCGCCATTCCAGCAAAACAGTGGCTCAGTAGCCGCTACTGGCACTGGCAATGCCCCGGACCGTGGGCCTGGGAGTTGATCAAACAACTGCAGGAGCAGCGCACTGAATGGTCAGGTTAATTAAAACCTTTCTCACACCACTGCTGGTTCTGGCGCTGGTTATCATCGCATCGCTTTCTCTCGGTTTTGGTTCGACATCGGTGAGTGTTATTGATGGACTCATCGACTGGCTCAACAGCGAGCAAACGGAAGCCGCGCTGATTATTGGTGAAATTCGCCTGCCACGTACATTATTGGCACTGATCGTGGGCGCTGCCCTCGGCATAAGCGGTGCCGCATTGCAGGGACTACTACGCAATCCATTGGCAGAACCGGGATTGGTCGGTGCCAGCCAGGGAGCCGCGCTGGGAGCCGCCAGCGTTTTTTATTATGGTGTATTTGCTGGCCTTGGTACTCTCGCCACCGCAGCCGCGGGGCTACTCGGGGCGGGCGCTGCGCTACTCTTTATGTTGCTGCTCTCCGGCTCCGGCAGACCCGCGCTGGTGATTATGGCAGGCCTTGCAATCTCAACCGTGGCCGGTGCCGCACTTGCTGTGGTGCTCAACTTTGCACCGAACCCCTATGCGATGCAAGAGCTGGTATTCTGGCTGATGGGTTCGGTCTCCAATCGCGGCTTAGATAGCCTTATAATTTTATTTCCTGCACTGATTATTGGGTCTGCTCTGATTTTATCGCAGCGTCGTCTATTGGCTGCACTGTCACTTGGCGAGCAAGTTGCTGAAAGCATGGGGTTTTCAGTTAAAAAGGGCAGTCGCATCACGGTACTCGGTGCGGCCTGCCTGGTTGGCTCATCGGTCTCGGTGGCAGGTGCGATCGGCTTTGTCGGCCTGTTAGTACCACACATGTTGCGGCCCTTTGTTGGCCACCGACCCGATAAACTGTTAATCCCCGCCGCACTGCTCGGCGCCATTCTCGTTTGCCTCGCTGATATCGCGGTACGCGGCATGCC
>QIHH01000133.1 GCA_003230195.1 Gammaproteobacteria bacterium | reverse complement strand
GAGAGAGAGTTGTTTTTGGCTATGGGAGCGGATCATAGTGCACGGCTTTTGTGAGTAAAGGGCTTGTTTACGTGCACTATTATATCAGAAAGTAGGAATTAACTCATATATATCAGTTAGTTATTGTTTTTGAGGGAACTCTATTTAGTCTCCAACCAATTTCTACAGTCCCATCCTTGTCCGGTCTACTCAGTATAAGCAAATCTACATGTTTTCCGTGAGCGTTTCGAGCGTACCATTCAGATTGAATAAGTAAATCTTCAAATCCATCGTTGGTGAAATCACCACGAGCAAGCAATGTTAAATAGACTTCATCCTCTTTTGTGAGTAATTTGAAGGTATTTTTTTCTCAAGCGTAATTTGGGCACTGCCGTCATAAAATTTAATAGATATGCCTCGCCTCTTAAGATGATCAGCCTTACTCAACAGTGGCGTTATGCTTGCGGGAAGCTGAGAGATAAAACCTGTATCTAGTTTGAACGGGAAGTTATTAGAACTTGCGGCACTAACCGTAGAGTACTTTTCTATCGCTTTACACGATACTAGAAGAAGCTTAAAACGGAAGTAGTCATAGTCGGCTATTTTTGATATATCAATACCATTAGCTTGTTTGCAGCTAGTAACGACAAGACTTTCACCATTTAATGACTGATATTCATAGTTGGTTAGTGCTGGTTGGCTATCACCCAAATGGCTTGTAAAATCAAATCCAGAAAATTGCTGCTGATATAGTCTTGGGTCAATCATACTATTAACTGAGCACGCCAGTAAAAAAACAGGGGTTAGGGAAACAATGAACAATTTTTTCATAATATTTAGGGGTTTTTAACTGCTTTGGCTGCAATAGGCACGGTATTGAGTAGCTGTTTAACATATTGGTTTCGTGCGAGATTAACATCGGGGCGGTTGGACTCAGTAGCCGCTTTTTTCCAATCTTCAGCTTTTAAGGCTTCCTGGATTCAGGTCATGCAAAGGTCTCAGCATATTGTAAAACGAAATTCGTACAAATAGCAGAGATGCTCACATCATGAATAATAACACATCAAAACCAGCCAATACGGCCATCAAGTTCTAGGATAGCTATGAGTTGTGAGTATGTCGTTTTATTTTAAACGATGAATAATGGCACTCGATTTGCATTACACATAATAAGATGATGAAATAATTCTATCATTCAATTAAAAGATGAGTCTTGATTAAAGGTGATTGTTGACAATAATGATGAGACCTTTGCACGAAAATACCAGCTGGTTAGCGGTTATAACGGTTCAAATAATGCTGACTTATGAACACCAGGGAAAATCGAGACATTAAGGAGAGGGCTTGTGAAGCCAAAAGAGATCGTTATTGTCGCTGCAAAACGCACCCCCATTGGGGCTTTTCTCGGTCAATTTTCAGGCACTTTAGCACATGAACTGGGTGCTGCCGCCATTAAAGCAGCGGTTTCTGACAGTACAGCTAAGCCAGATGAAATCGACGAATTAATCATGGGCTGCGTATTATCAGCAGGATTAGGCCAGGCACCAGCTCGTCAGGCAGCGCTTAACGCCGGATTATCAATCACCACCACCTGCACCACCATCAATAAAGTGTGTGGCTCAGGGATGAAAAGTGTGATGCAAGCGGCTGATGCAATCACCGCAGGTAGCGCCAACATTGTGGTTGCAGGTGGTATGGAGTCAATGAGTCGTGCCCCTTACCTTGCTACTAACACGCGTCAGGGCGCCCGTTTTGGCCACACTGAACTGTTAGACCACATGCTATTCGATGGGCTGCAAAATGCATCGGATGGTGAGGCAATGGGTATTTTTGCAGAACAGTGCGCAGCGCATTTTAATTTTAGCCGCGAACAGCTCGATGCCTTTACCGTGGAATCCGTTAACCGAGCAATGGCTGCCTGTCGTAACGGTGCCTTTACTGATGAACTAACGGCAGTCAATATCAAAACACGCAGTGGACAAGAACAGATTACAACTAATGAAACGCCGGCACGCTGTAGACCCGACAAAATCCCAGCCTTGAAGCCAGCATTTAAAAAAGATGGTGTGATCACCGCTGCCAACTCTTCGTCAATTTCCGATGGTGCTGCGGCACTGGTGTTGATGTCGGCCGACGAAGCTAAAGCACGTAACATCACACCACTAGCGCGTATCGTCGCACATAGCAGCCATGCGATGCTGCCAGAGGAGTTCACCCTCGCACCGATCCATGCCATTAATAAACTCTACCAAAAGTGCAACTGGAGCAATAACGATGTGGATCTTTACGAAATCAACGAAGCCTTTGCAGTAGTCACAATGGGTGTGATGCATGAACTTAAACTTGATCATGCTAAAGTCAATGTCAATGGCGGTGCATGTGCTCTTGGTCATCCGATCGGCGCATCGGGCACACGTATCATTGTGACGCTACTGCATGCACTGCGTGCACGTGGTAAACAGCGTGGTATCGCATCGCTCTGCATTGGGGGTGGTGAAGCAACGGCTATCGCCATCGAAATAATGAACTGAAATTAATTGGCAAATACAAATACGTAAGCATAGAAGAAAGTAAAAAAATATTCCTACCACATAAAGCAGCATATGGAATTTAAAGATGGCGATGATAGAGAGTAAAATCGATACTAAAAGCGAAGCGTTCACCGATAATAGTGGTCATTTACAGCTACAGGTCAATGATCTTAAAGAACGCCTGCGTGATGTGAAAGTTGGTGGTTCAAATAAAGCACGTGACAAACACCTGCAGCGTGGCAAACTGCTGGTAAGAGACCGCATCAACATGCTGGTTGATGAAGGCCACTCATTTATGGAGTTCTCAGCACTGGCAGCTAATCACATGTATGGCGACGAGGTACCCAGCGCTGGCATTATTACTGGTATTGGTGTGGTACACGGTCAGGAGACGATCATCATTGCCAATGATGCCACGGTAAAGGGGGGTACCTACTACCCCATCACCGCCAAAAAGCATCTACGCGCACAGGAAATTGCCGAACAAAATCGCCTACCGTGCATCTATCTGGTGGACTCAGGCGGGGCCTTTTTGCCACTTCAGGATGAAGTCTTTCCTGATCGTGATAACTTTGGTCGCGTCTTCTATAACCAGGCCAGGCTTTCCGCACAAGGTATTCCACAGATCGCAGTGGTGATGGGTTCATGTACAGCCGGTGGCGCCTATGTGCCAGCGATGGCAGATGAATGTGTGATCGTTCAATCTCAGGGCACAATTTTTCTTGGTGGCCCACCACTGGTAAAGGCTGCCACTGGAGAGGTGGTCGATACTGAGACGCTCGGTGGAGCCGATGTTCACACCCGTATCTCAGGAGTCGCCGACCACCTAGCCAAAGATGATGCTGACGCACTCCAGATCACCCGCAATATTATCGCTAATCTCAACCACCATAAACAAGGTGTCATCAAACGACAGGCGATCACTGCCCCACGCTACTCAGCCGAAGAACTATACGGCATCATACCATTCGACGTGCGTCAACAGTATGATGTACGTGAAGTCATCGCGCGCATTGTAGATAGCTCGGAATTTCAGGAGTTTAAGAAACTCTTCGGTCAAACGCTAGTATGTGGCTTTTCACATATCTACGGCTACCCTATCGGTATTGTTGCCAATAACGGCATCCTCTTTTCAGATGCGGCACTTAAAGGGACCCACTTCATCCAACTCTGCAACCAACGCGGCATTCCATTGCTTTTTTTACAGAACATTGCCGGGTTTATGATCGGCAAAAAATATGAACATGAGGGTATCGCAAAACATGGCGCTAAAATGGTGAATGCTGTTGCCTGCAGTGAAGTACCTAAGTTCACCGTCATTATTGGCGGCTCTTACGGCGCGGGTAATTACGCCATGTGCGGTCGTGCCTATAACCCACGGCAGTTGTGGATGTGGCCAAATGCACGTATTGCAGTGATGGGCAGTGACACTGCTTCTCATCTACTGAGCGCCATCAAAAAAAATAGCATGGCAAAAGCAGGAACACAGTGGAGTGGTAAAGAACAAGAGGCGTTTGAAAATGAGACACGAGAGCAGTTTGAGCGTCAAAGCCACCCCTACCACGCAACCGCACGCATATGGGATGATGGCATCATTGACCCGGTAGAGACACGCGATCTGCTGGGCCGCGGGATTGCAGCAGCAATGAATGCCCCGATTAAAAAAACCGACTACGGCATTTTTAGAATGTAATAACACGTTAACAACGTGATATCACAGCAAGGAGAGTAAGCATGATGCAAGATGAACGACTAACGATT
>QIHH01000074.1 GCA_003230195.1 Gammaproteobacteria bacterium | reverse complement strand
TTCGAACTAAAATTCTGAATGAAACGAGAGAATTGGAACTGGAGCCGCCGGAGGTAAATGGAAGAGATTCTCAACATGCACGGAAGTTCCAAGCAATTCCTTAACCGGACACTGCTGGGTATTTTTAGAGGTGCCCTCCTGTCATTTTGACCATACCGAAGGGCGTCACGTCATGGGTCAGCAAGTATTGACGTTAGGGCTGGTGACTGAGGAATTATTTATGCCCATTGATTCTCAGATATATGTGAGTAACTCAAAGGCACAGGGACTTATTCGAGCATTCAAAGACAAGCGCAGTATCGTTGCCAAGCGCTTTGCTGAAGGGGTAGATCAAAGTAAACCCGAAATCGCCAGGGGAATGTTGGGCCGAGCGAAGCGCCAGGGAATCAAAGCCGACTACCTGGTTGCCGATGCCTGGTTTGGAATCAAACCAATGATAAAAACAGCGCTATCATTATCGGTAACAGGCCTGTTGCGAATGAAAAAAAACAAGATGAAATACCGTGTTGTTGGATCAAAAGGTCAGATTGAATCGCTTGATGCTAACGCGCTTTATCATAACGCGGTGAAAGGTGAGTGGAAAAAAATTCGCGGCATGCCTTACCGAGCGGTAACGATGGATGTTGAACTGAATATAGCCTCAGGAAAAAATGAAGCACCGAATGACATCAGTATCCGACTACTCTTTGTGCGTGGTGCGATGGAACAAAGTAAGCCCTGTGTCGGGAAGAAAGACTGGGCGTTGTTTCTGGCCACAGATCCTGAAATGAGTATGACTAAGATGTTGGAAATATACGCATTACGATGGGGGATCGAAGTCTATTTCAAAGAAGCCAAACAGCATCTTGGTTTTCTAAAAGAGCAGACATGGACATTCGCCTCTCACACGGCATCGATTCATCTTACCGCGATACGCTACTTAATGTTGGTGCATGCCAAGCATGGGAATGATGAACGTCGTATTTGTGATGTTCGATCTCAAATGAAAGCGCAACTGAACACGCTCGATTTTGCTCAACGCTTGTGGCAACTATTCAGAGTACTAATCAATGGCACCATAGATGGCCTCAAAGAAAAGCTAGGGGAAATGACAGAGACCGTCATGCGGGCAATTAATGAGCGTATTGACTAGTTCTTTATTCAGGCGCTTCAGCTTGACAGTTTCACATTGAAAATGGAGTTTAAGTCGTGAGCGATTTTATTCGAAAATGCTCGTTTTGAACCCCGAAACTTGAGATATAATATCACCTTTAATTCGGTGGCCAAATTTAGTATGCCACTACAGTTTGAATGATGCTAGTGTAGTGTCTTGGATAGTAATTTAGATGGCTGAGATAATAATGGAAGTAAAGAGGGGCTTATGAGAGAGATTGTGGACATCAATCATGTAGGGCTTCGCGTTAGGGATTTGGCTACTGCTCGTGAATTTTACGAGAAGTTAGGTTTTATATTCTTGGTGGGGCCGGTGGGGCCAGAGCCTGTGGCCATTGTCGAACACCCATGTGGCGTTAACATAAATTTTATTCTCAATGCTTCCCCAGATTCTTCAGCGACTAATTTATTGATGGACGAATCAACAAAGCACACAGGTTTTACGCACATTGCGCTCGAAATTACAGATGTAGATGCTGTTAAGAAACAACTTGATGGTCATGGCATCGTAATAACTGAGCAAGTAGAATTTGAAGGGGCTATGTTCTTTTTTGTCCGTGACCCAGATGGAAACGTGATTGAATTTCACAAGCCTAAATCCCGGTATTCGTAACTATCAGGTGCATAACACTTAGAAGACTATATTATCATCTAGCAGACCTTTGCACGATTGTTCTTTTCTTCTCTGGGGGCGTTAAAAGCGGCCTCAATCGGTCATTTATAGCGATAAACTCTCTCATTCTGTGCATTTTTGTCTTGCTGGAACGAAAACTAGTTCTCGTGCAAAGGTCTCAATCTGACACTTCATCCATTTCCTTAAACCGTATATAGTAAGTCATAATGGTTCTACCATGGCTGGCCGGATTGATCCTGATGGTCAGGTGCATCTGGTCAACCCCAATGGCATTTTTTTCAGAGGAGAAACGTTTATTATGGTTAGTCTTGAGACGCCGCTGTGTGAGTTTGGAAAGTCCGCAATCGATTTTGATCTACTAGGTGTTGATGGTAAACGTTGGTCGCTTGCAGATTGTCAGGGTGAAAACGGACTGTTGGTGATGTTTATCTGCAATCATTGCCCTTATGTGATTGCGATTCGTGAGCGAATTGTGCGTGATGCACGTGAGTTGAAATCGAAAGGGGCGAATTTTGTGGCGATAATGTCTAATGATTCGTCTGATTATCCAGAAGATTCATTTGACAATATGCAAAAAGTGGCGGCTGAGTTCGATTTTCCTTTCCCTTATCTATTGGATGAGACTCAGGCGGTGGCTAGGGCGTATGGGGCGATCTGTACACCGGATTTTTTTGGATACAATGGTGATCTTGAGTTGCAGTATCGCGGGCGACTGGATGCGAGTCGCAAAGAGTGTGCGCCGCAGGATGCGAGGCGTGAATTGTTTGAGGCGATGACGCTGGTGGCGGATAGTGGCGAGGGGCCGCGCGAGCAGATCCCGAGTATGGGGTGTTCAATCAAGTGGGTTACCTCATCTTAACGGGCGCTTTTGTGTGAAAATAATCGCTGGTGGGGTGGTTTGTGCCTCACAAAGTGGCTGCAAAGCTGTTTTAGCCTGTTTTTATCTTGTTGTTATTTATCAGGTTTTTCTTTCTTCTGTGATTGGCTATTGCCGAACTGGCGCGGGTAGGCGAAAATAGCCGGTTCTTGTTGATGGCTATATCCACTGAAACTAAGTGATTGAGCCGCTTGATATTTGACTTTACTTCTCTGGGGAGAGCCGTTCCTTGAATTAATTTAGGCTTGATTGATTTAGACCAGATTGATTTAGACTTGGAACGGCCCAAGGAGAGTTAAGAAACTAGAATCATAATAAGGGCTGGGATGCGTCACCCTCCGGTAGTGCTAGGTATTGTGGGAAAACCAGTGGCTGAGCGAAGCGCGCTCGCTGCTGGGGTTTCGCGTTTGCTGGGCGGAGTGCAGTGTGTCTCTAGGCTTTCAGTGGATGATTACAGAAAACAGAACCGAAAGGATGGGCTGAAACAGGACGTGACGGCGGCACATCCGGTTGGGATCAGGCTGGATATGGTGGAGCAGCATTTGAGCCTGTTGAAGCGTGGGAATGCGATATTGCGACCCACCTACAACGGGCAGCAGGATGCCTTTGAACCCGCGGTGTATATAGCACCTCAACCGTTTGTTGTGATTGACGGCGAGCTTGGGTTTTTTACGCAGGGCGTGCGCAATAGTTTGGATTTGAGCGTTTTTTATGGCTCTGATGATGATGATGTTGATGAGTGGCCGGGTGGCTTGGCTGACGATGCCACGGCTTATGTGGAATCGCAACGCAAATGGGCTGATCTGGTGGTGGAACGTTTACCATCAGCGGATGCAAGTGAAGGAAAGGCGTTAGTGTTAACACTACGCCCGACTTTACCGCATCTTGTGTTGCAAGAAATGATACAGGCTGCTGGTGAGCTGCATGGCATGCGATTGGAGTTGGCGCGTGACATGGGCTTACCGGTAGACCGAGTGGTGATTGATAGCACTATTAGTAGCGAGGCTGCAGGGTACTTTAAAAAGCGCTTGCTGGCAGAAATACAGGGTGAACTTCGCCCGGTGCCGGAGGTGGAGGGCGAGACTCAGGATTGTACTGAGTCGCTGGCATTAGCCCAAGTGTTGATAACACTGTACCTGTTGAAAGTGGCGAATGGTGAAACAGAATTTACAGGGTAGCGATAGCAGATAGTGGTTCGAATGTCGCTGCTGTAACAGTTTTATTTTTGAAATAGATTAGGAGAAAGCAATGCCATCTCGTAGAGATTTAGCAAATGCCATACGTGCACTGAGCATGGACGCAGTACAAAAGGCCAAGTCTGGTCACCCAGGTGCTCCAATGGGGATGGCGGATATCGCCGAAGTCCTGTGGAATAGCCATATGAAGTACAACCCAACGAATGCCAAATGGGCAGATCGTGACCGTTTTGTACTCTCCAATGGCCATGGTTCAATGTTGATGTATTCGTTGCTGCATCTGTCAGGTTTTGATCTGAGCATGGATGATATTAAGAGCTTCCGTCAGCTGCACTCTAAGACAGCGGGTCACCCTGAGTATGGTTATGCGGATGGTATTGAGACTACTACTGGCCCATTAGGCCAGGGCATCACCAATGCAGTTGGCATGGCGATCGCTGAGCGTACATTGGCGGCGCAGTTTAACAAGCCTGGTC
>QIHH01000240.1 GCA_003230195.1 Gammaproteobacteria bacterium | reverse complement strand
CCCTGTTTTTATTCATGACCGCTCCAGTTAGCGCTCATCTTCTGGCCAAAGCAGCCCTGCACCTGCGCATACGCTCTGAAGTTGATCTGCCTAAGGATGAGCAGAGCAAGCCATAACTGCCGTGCCTGCATCGTACAAATGCCTTGCTATCATTATGTGTTCGCTCTCAAGCACACTGTTACCAGTGGCTGTATCGGCGGCGCCTGCCCGGTCATTTGAAGTAGTGATGGAGATGATTGTTAAGGCATCCGTCGGTGATGTTGCGGCACGGGCTTGATGTTAATCAGCGTGATTCAGTAGGTAACACGCCACTACTGTTTGCCGCTCGTTATGGGCGTACACCACTGGTGAATTATCTGCTGGATCACGGTGCTGATGTGAATGCAGAAACGTTTAGTGGTATCACCTCACTCCAGGAGACCATTCGACGTGGCAACATGACCATATTACGAGCATTATTGACGGCGGGTGCCGATGTGGCGCATGAGGATATGCACCATGAAAATGCACTGTTTGATGCGGTGAAGTATCGCAGCCCAGTAGCGATGGCACTGCTACTTGAACGTGGAGTGCCAAGTGATACGCGCAATGAGTCTGATATTACGCCGTTGCTGTATGCAGTTGAAGATGGACAGATGGAACTTGTGCGGATGTTGTTGGCGGCGGGGGTGGATATCAATGATGGCTCAAGGCGATATGGCGTGCCGTTGTGTATCGCGCGTCAACATCAGCTGTTGGAGATGGAACATTACTTGTTACAACATGGCGCGACGCCAAGTGACTGTCAACAATATCGCCCAACGGTGAGTGGCTGGCTGCCGTAATCAGGCATTCACGTGCACTGGTGGTGTGCCAGTGTGAATTATTGTCTGCAGTGGGTGGCTATAATGATGGAAAACATGAAGAAGATGACCTTTAATGATTTCGTGTTACGTTAGCGGCAAAGGGATGCATGCCAGCGATGCAACCTGGCACTTTAAAATAACAGTCATGGCTCTGTTGCAGTCGAGTGGCCTGGGTTACGATACGCGGCACCATTATTATCGAAAACAATTTCCAGCGATGCCTGATGATGAATTCTCTCGCATGGTGTGTGATCCGATTGAATATTATGATACGGATTGGCCCGGCTGGCAGCTAGCGCATAAAAACAGTTTTGAAAATGAGGATTTGTTAATCACAGCTTTTTTGCTTGAGCGAGATCATGCTTTCCAGGCGGAAGCGCAGGTTGCTATTTTTGGTTTTGATGAAGCAGGTTTTGGTTCCGGGGTGAATGCAATGCGTTTTATTCATGCGGGTAAACCGGTGCTCGGTTTTTATAACCCGAAGCGTTGTCATGAGCGGTATAACATTCACAATGTGATGCAGTTGGCGCTGGACTACCCCGAGTTGGTGACGTTATGTTGTTATCGTGACGTTGAAGAGATTGGTGCGTATGTGATGAAATGGTTGGGCCAACACAGGCGTTAATACTTTGAGACCTTTTTATTTTAATCAATAGCGTATTGCACAGATGGTTAAACATTGATCGCCATCAGGTGTTTTTACTTTCACTTCATCATCAATCTCTTTTTTGAGCAGCGCTTTTGCCATCGGTGAGTCGATACTGATGAAACCTAGTTGGGGGTCGGTTTCATCAGCGCCGACGATACGATAGATTATCTCTCTGCCATCATCATCTTCAAGCGTGACCCACGCACCAAAAAATATACGATCGGATGTTGATGGTTTGTCATGTACTACTTTAAAATCGGGCAGTCGCTTTTGCAGATAACGAATGCGGCGGTCGATGCCGCGCAGCTCTTTTTTACGATAAATATATTCGGCATTTTCGGAGCGGTCGCCTTCGGCTGCCGCCGCGGAGAGTGCTTCGACTACGAGATGCCGCCGTTTCCATAGCGCTTTTAATTCATCATCAAGGGTGGTGTAGCCTGCGGGCGTGATGTACAGTGATGACGGCGGTTGAGGGACGCGATAACGTGACATGGGCTAATTTTGTTTCTCTTCGTCGGCCTTTTTATTTTTGATGTTGCGCACCAGCCAATAGACGATACCGGTAACGGCCGCAAACAGACCCAGCTTAATACCTAAGGGCACACAGCCAAAACCCGGTATGCTAGCAGTTCTTACTCGTAATCAAGCACATCCAGTATGCCATCCAGTCCACAGTAATTAAAGGCGATATCGGCTTGCGCCTGTACCGTTGGTTTGGCGTGATAGGCGATACTAAGCCCCGCCGGTTTCATCATTTTGAGATCATTGGCACCGTCGCCAATTGCGATTGCCTGATTGAGTCCGATACCGAGTTCAGCGCATATTTTACGCAGGAAGGTCTCTTTTGCCTCTGCGCCGACGATGCTACCAATAACCTTGCCGGTAAGTTTACCATCGTTCTCTTCCAGGACATTGGCATGGGCATAGTCGAGCTGGCAGCGCTCTTTGAGACGACTGGTGAAAAAGGTAAAACCACCGGAGATCAGTGCGATTTTAATCCCTTTGGCCCTAAGCGCGGCCAGCATCAAGTCGGCACCGGGGTTAAGTGTGAGCTTTTCATCGTAAACCTTTTGTAACGCGCTGTTATCAATATTGCTCAGCAGTGCAACACGTTTGGTCAGTGATGTCTCAAAACCAATTTCACCACGCATGGCGGATTCAGTAATCGCAGCGACCTGTGGCTTAAGATCGGCAAAGTCTGCAATTTCATCGATGCATTCAATGCTGATAAAGGTAGAGTCCATATCGGTGATGAGTAGTTTTACCTGCGTAGGGTCAAAGCCATCGGGTAGGCGATTGATATCGAAGTCAGCAATTTTGCGCAGTGCGGCGAGTCGTTCGGCGCTGATGTTGTTGGCGCCACTGATCTTGTAATGATGCGTGCGCTTTGTAAGTGAGCCGCCGGTGCGTTGTACGATTGCATTGGCTTTGTCTCTGTTGAGGTTTGGGCCTTGCAGGATAATAGTGGTCATGGGTGGTCTGTCTTTAACTGTTGAGATTAAAATAGGCGCTATATGATAACTGATTTATCTATCGCTTATCCGCTGGTAGAAACAGCTCCAGCAATGTATTAAGAAAGCGTTGTCCTTTGTCGGTTGGGCGTATCAGCTGGACGCCGTATTCTAGTAGCCCCTCTTCTTCGGCACGTTGCAGTGCGCTATCGATGGTGCTGAGTGGCAGGCCGGTATGTTCAAAAAAGAGACTGTTCGGGAAACCTTCGGTGAGACGTAATGCATTCATCATGAACTCAAACGGCACGTCGTTGCGCGACAGCACTTCTCTGGTTGCGTGGCGCTGTTCTGTGGAGGCGAGTTGTAAATAATCGTTAGGGTGTTTTACTATTGCAGTACGGGTGATGTTCTGTTGCGCCGCGTCGGTAATCTTGGCGTGCGCACCGGCACCGATACCGAGATAGTCACCATATTGCCAGTAGTTAATATTATGACGACACTGCTTGTCTGGTTTAGCGTAAGCGGATACTTCGTAATGTTCAAAACCAGCGTCGCGTAATCTCTCTTGACACTGTGACTGCATAGTCCAGCTAAGGTCGTCGCTAGGTGTGGTCGGCGGATGTTTGTGGAACCAGGTGTTGGGTTCGATAGTCATCTGGTAGTGCGATAGGTGTGTTGGTTCCAGCGCTAGTGCATTGTTCAGGTCTTGCAGTGCCTGCGGCAGTGTCTGTGTTGGCAGGGCATACATCAGGTCGAGATTGATTCGTTCGAAGCCTGCATCATGAGCATGTTCTACCGCGCGATACGCTTCGTGCGCACTATGCACGCGACCGATGTTTTGCAACAGGTCATCGTTGAGGCTTTGGATGCCGATCGACAACCGGTTGATACCTGCGCTGCGAAATTCGGCAAATTTTGCCTGTTCGATTGCACCTGGATTCGCCTCCATGGTGATCTCGATTCCCGGTGCTAGCGGTAGGCGCGCACGAATCTCGGAGAGCAGGCGATCAATCCCCTCACTTGAAAATAGGCTCGGCGTGCCGCCGCCGATAAAGATGGTATCAACGGTGCGCCCCCACACGCTCGGCAGGCACTGGTCGAGGTCGCTGATCAACGCGTTGATGTAGTCACGTTCAGGGATTGTCTGTTTTGCCTCATGTGAATTGAAATCACAGTAGGGGCATTTACGCACACACCACGGAATATGAACATAGAGAGCGAGAGGAGGGAGGGCGCTGAAGTTAAAAATGGGGGACTGCCTTGTGTCGATTTTACACCCCTTTTCTCGCAGTGGAGGAAAGGGGTGACAATTATATTGGCTGAAATTACTGCACGCTGGTGGCAATCAATATGCCATCATCGCCATCACGGTAACGCACAATCACCTGGCCAGCGCTGCTATTGAGTGCCATCAGCTGTTTGT
>QIHH01000101.1 GCA_003230195.1 Gammaproteobacteria bacterium | reverse complement strand
ACGACATGGCTAAGAATATCGTTTTGTGGGTGGTTATCGCGGTGGTGCTGATCTCCGTGTTTAATAATTTTGGGCCACCACAGGCACCTGCACGGACACTCTCATACTCAGAATTTATTGAGGATGTGAGGAGCGGTGTTATCCGCGAGGTAGAAATTAAAGGGCGCAACATTCGCGTCACGACTCAGGCAGGTGAAAAATTCATGACCTATAGCCCTGGTGACAATGGGTTAATTGGTGAGCTGCTTAACAATCGAGTCTCTATCCAGGCACGACCCGCGGAAGAGCAGGGCGTTTTCATGCAGATCTTTATCTCATGGTTCCCAATGCTGCTGTTGATTGGTGTGTGGATCTTCTTTATGCGTCAAATGCAGGGCGGTGGCGGTGGCGGTCGTGGTGCGATGTCATTTGGTCGTAGTAAGGCGCGTATGTTGGGGGAAGATCAGGTCAAGACAACCTTTGCGGATGTTGCAGGTGTGGAAGAGGCCAAAGAAGAGGTGGGCGAGTTAGTCGACTTCTTGCGCGATCCCAGTAAATTTCAGAAGTTGGGTGGCAAGATTCCTCGTGGTGTACTGATGTGTGGTGCGCCAGGTACTGGTAAAACGCTGCTAGCCCGTGCGATTGCAGGTGAAGCAAAAGTACCATTCTTTACTATTTCAGGTTCTGATTTCGTTGAGATGTTTGTGGGTGTGGGTGCCTCGCGTGTGCGTGATATGTTTGAGCAGGCTAAGAAGCACGCACCTTGCATCATCTTCATTGATGAGATTGATGCGGTTGGTCGCCATCGTGGTGCAGGGCTTGGCGGTGGCCATGATGAGCGTGAACAAACCCTTAATCAGTTACTGGTTGAGATGGATGGTTTTGAAAGCAATGACGGTGTGATTGTGATTGCGGCGACTAATCGTCCTGATGTACTAGATCCTGCACTGTTGCGCCCCGGTCGTTTTGATCGTCAAGTGGTGGTGCCACTACCGGATGTACGTGGGCGTGGTCAAATCCTTCGTGTACATATGCGCAAGGTGCCTGCGGGTGATGATGTTGATGCAAAGATTATCGCACGTGGTACGCCGGGTTTTTCAGGTGCTGATCTCGCGAATCTGGTAAATGAGGCGGCACTTTTTGCAGCCCGAGGCAGCAAACGTGTTGTCAGTATGGATGACTTTGAAAAGGCAAAAGACAAAATCATGATGGGCGCAGAACGTCGCTCAATGGTGATGAACGAAAACGAAAAGAAATTGACTGCCTATCATGAAGCCGGTCACGCGATCGTCGGGCGGCTTGTGCCTGCGCACGATCCAGTGCACAAGGTGAGCATTATTCCACGTGGTCGCGCGCTGGGTGTCACGATGTTTTTACCGGAAGAGGATCGCCTCAGTTATAGTAAAGAGCGACTTGAAAGTAACATCTCCAGCATGTTTGGTGGTCGTATTGCGGAAGAGCTGATTTTTGGTAAAGAGGCTGTAACCACTGGTGCTTCAAATGATATTCAACGTGCTACTGAGATCGCACGCAACATGGTGACCAAATGGGGGTTTTCAGAGAAGCTTGGGCCGTTGATGTATAGCGATGATGATGGTGGTGAAGTCTTTTTAGGTCATTCGATGGGGCAAAGTAAGAGTGGCATCTCTGATGAGACCACTCATATCATTGATAAAGAGATACGGGCATTTGCTGATCGCAACTACGCTCGTTCCAAAAAGATCCTGAAGGAGCATGTGAAGGAACTTCATATGATGGCCAATGCACTGTTGAAGTATGAGACCATCGATAGCAGTCAGATTGATGAGATAATGGAAGGTCGTGACCCTGGGCCACCTAAGGGTTGGGGTCAGGACTCAGATTCACCTGATGACTCTGGAGATGCACCAGATGTAGAAGCGTCAAGTGATAGTGATGACACGACTAAGACAGATAAAAAAGATGATGCTGATAGCAAATTGGGTGGTGCTGCAGAGCAACACTAGCGAGTTGATTTATCACTAATAGCCCGTTTCATCGCTGATGTGTGTTCATCCGGTGGAATGGGCATTTTAATGTATGTTGATGCTTGAAAATCTAAATTACCCAGCGGTAATGGGTATTCTGAATGTCACCCCCGATTCATTTTCTGATGGGGGTGATTTTTTTTCGCCTGAAAAAGCGCTCAACCATGTTCGTCAAATGATCGAAGAGGGGGCGGCGATTATCGATGTCGGTGGAGAATCGACTCGCCCTGGTGCTACGATTATTTCGGTTGATGAAGAGCTCGCTCGGGTAATTCCCGTGATTGAGGCGATTCGTGCCGAATCAGATATTCCAGTCTCAATCGATACCAGTAAGCCTGAGGTGATGCGTGCGGCTGTTGGCGTCGGTGCTTCTATGATTAATGATGTGCAGGCACTACAGGAAGTGGGGGCCGCAGAGATGGCGGCTGAGTTGCAAGTACCCGTGTGTCTGATGCATATGCAGGGTGAGCCGCAGAACATGCAGCTTGCGCCCCAATATGATGATGTTGTTTTGCAAGTGAAAGACTTTCTGCAACAACGAATTGGGCACTGCATTGCGGCAGGTTTATCACGAGAATTGATTGTCATTGATCCTGGTTTTGGCTTCGGAAAAACATTAGCCCATAATCAAGTCCTGTTAAGTGGGCTTGATCGGCTACTCGAATTTGAACTGCCTCTTTTGGTCGGTGTTTCCAGAAAATCAATGATTGCGCATATGTTGGATTTACAGGTTGATGAGCGCCTTTATGGTAGTATATCCCTTGCATCTATAGCAGTATGGCAAGGGGCATCTATTATCAGAGCGCATGATGTGGCTGCAACATTGCAAGCGATTGAGGTCAGTTATATGTGTAGAACAGCAGGGAGCTAAAGATGTCTGCAGCAAGAAAAAAACGCTATTTTGGCACAGATGGTATTCGTGGCAAGGTGGGTGAGTATCCAATTACGCCTGAGTTTATTTTGAAGTTAGGCTGGGCCATTGGTCGAGTAATGAAGCGTGATGGTAAGGACGGCATTCTCATCGGCAAGGATACGCGTATTTCTGGCTACATGTTTGAGTCTGCACTGCAGGCGGGGCTGTCTGCCGCAGGTGTTAATATTAGCTTGCTAGGGCCGATGCCAACGCCTGGCGTGGCTTACCTTACCCGCACCTTACATGCGCAGGCCGGTATCGTTATCAGTGCATCACATAACCCTTTTTATGACAATGGAATTAAGTTCTTTTCTTCTGAAGGAACAAAGCTTCCCGATGAGCTTGAATTTGCCATTGAAGATGAACTCGATAAACCGATGGAGACTGTCGATTCTAAGCATCTAGGGAAAGCAGGGCGTATTGTTGATGCGGCGGGACGTTATATTGAGTTTTGTAAAAGTACAATTCCATCAAAAATTGACCTTGCTGGGATGAAAATTGTGGTTGATTGTGCGCATGGTGCGACGTACCACATTGCACCGAATGTTTTTAAAGAGCTAGGTGCGACTGTGATTACGATTGGCAGTGAACCGAATGGGCTGAATATCAACCTCGATTGCGGCTCAACAAATCCTAAATCACTGCAGGCGGCAGTGCTTGAACACCAGGCCGATATTGGTGTCGCGCTAGATGGAGACGGTGATCGCCTGATGATGATTGACCACAAAGGGGAGGAAGTTGATGGTGATGAAATTTTATTTATCATTGCGGAATCCCGCCGTAAGACCGGATCGCTAAATGGTTCAGTGGTGGGAACTGTGATGAGTAACCTAGGGCTTGAACATGCACTACAGGAGCGCGGCATCGGTTTTGAGCGGGCGCTAGTGGGTGATCGTTATGTGATGGAGGTGCTTAAGAAAGAGGGCTGGGTGATTGGAGGTGAGTCATCAGGTCACATCCTCTGCCTTGATCGAACCTCTACCGGGGATGGCATTGTATCAGCCCTTCAGGTTATCACCGCTATGTTTGAGAGTGATAGTACTCTTTTTGAGTTAAAGTCCAGCATGAAGAAATACCCACAACACCTTGTTAATGTGGCTGCTGATAAAACATTTGATCTAGCGAATAGTGATGTCATTAATCAAGCGGTTCGTGACGTTGAAGCTGAATTGGCCGATAGTGGGCGTGTTTTGCTGCGGCCATCAGGAACTGAACCAGTGGTGAGAGTGATGATAGAGGGGGTAGAGGCGGCACAAGTGATCAGGCTGGCGAACCAACTGGCTGACGTGATTATTGAAGCGCAAAAAAACAAATAAATACAAAAAGATATATTTTACTTTGGATGTTAATTATTGATAAAAACAGTGTTGCTTAATCTCTTGATTGGATGCAAAAACAAGTACAATTATTCAGCAGTGTCCGGTTAAGGAATTGCATGGAACTTCCGTGCATGTTGAGAATCTCTTCCATTTACCTCCGGCGGCTCCAGTTCCAAT
>QIHH01000131.1 GCA_003230195.1 Gammaproteobacteria bacterium | reverse complement strand
TGGGTAAAGATGCATCATTACTGGATGCGTTTAAATCGGCTAATGATGTGTTGTTGGGCGCGGTGCAGGGCATTGCTGAATTGATTACGCGACCGGGTTTGATCAATGTCGATTTTGCGGATGTGCGTACCGTGATGTCTGAAATGGGCATGGCGATGATGGGCTCTGGTAGTTCTGCCGGCGAGCACCGCGCACGTGAAGCAGCTGAAGCGGCAATTGCGAGTCCTTTGTTGGAAGACGTTAACCTTGCGGGCGCGCACGGTATTTTAGTGAATGTGACGGCTGGTTTGAATATGACGATTGGTGAATTTGAAGAAGTGGGTAATACCGTGAAGGAATTTGCTTCTGACGATGCTACCGTAGTGGTGGGTACCGTAATTGATGCGACGATGGAAGATGAGCTTCGTGTGACTGTGGTGGCGACGGGCCTAGGGCAATCAACGGTTAAGTTAGAGGCGAAACCCGTTAAATTGATCTCTAAGACCAATGCGGGTGAAGTGGATTACAATAAGCTGGATCGCCCAACAGTGATGCGTAATCAAGTCTCTGCAGCGGATCACAATGGTATGCCAACGGATAACACCAATCTGGATTATCTGGATGTGCCTGCTTTTTTACGCCGCCAGGCGGATTAAGCGAAAGCAACTATACAGGATGTGACTGGGTTGTTTTTCCTGCAAAAATGACATTGGCAAGGTCGCCGAAGAACGCCCTGTTTCTATGCAGGGTGGTGTGGCTATGCTAGTATCCGCGGGGATCGGCACGTGGCCGTGTGGAATTAATTTGGCTCGTGATCTGTCAGTGAGTGGAGCGGGTGGGAAATAAGTAAATGATCAAGCAACGTACTCTGAGAAATGTTATTCGAGCCACCGGTATTGGGCTGCATACAGGAGAGAAGATTTATCTGACTCTGCGTCCGGCACCAGTGGATATAGGAATCATTTTTCGTCGTGTTGACCTTGATAATCCTGTTGAAATTGCAGCAAAAGAAGAAAATGTTGGCGATACAAGGCTTTCAACGACGCTGATTAAAGATGGTGTACGTATTTCGACGGTTGAGCATTTGCTGTCGGCATTTGCTGGACTTGGCATTGATAATGCCTATGTTGAACTGAGTGCCTCAGAGGTACCGATTATGGATGGTAGCGCCGGGCCTTTTGTCTTCTTGATTCAGTCTGCTGGGATAGAAATGCAGTCTGCACCAAAGCGATTTATTCGAATAAAGAAACCGGTTATTGTAGAAGATAGCGATAAATGGGCTCGATTTGACCCATTTGAAGGATTTAAGGTCTCTTTTGCAATTGATTTTCAGCATCCTGCGTTTGATGGCAAGGCACGTGAGGCAACGGTTGATTTTTCCACTACCTCATTTGTAAAAGAAGTGAGTCGCGCGCGTACTTTTGGGTTTATGCGTGATATTGAGTGGCTTAGAGAAAAGAACCTAGCGCTTGGGGGTAGCATGAAAAATGCTATTGTCGTTGATGAAAAGCGTATTTTGAACGAGGATGGCCTTCGTTATGATGACGAGTTTGTGAAGCATAAGGTGCTGGATGCGATTGGTGACCTCTATCTGTTAGGGCATAGTTTGATTGGCGCTTTTAGTGGACATAAGTCAGGCCATGACCTTAATAATCATCTGTTGCGGACATTAATGGCTGACAAGGATGCGTGGGAACTTGTGACTTTTGAAGAGGAAGGGCAGTCAGCGCCGATCTCATTTGCTCAGCCAATACCGGCGAGTTAAACCCCTTCTGGTAGCCGCACGGTCAGGTTTTTTTTGACTCTCGGCTGGCTAGTCTTAGTAAAGATTGCCTTAATTGATTGTAGGGGGTTGTCTCTGCGAGACTGGCGATCAAGATCGCAGATTGAGAAGAAATATTCATTTTATGCCTTTTGTTGGCTAGGGATTGCGCCGATACAGGTTTTATCCGCATGTGAATCTCTTTGATATAATTGCAGCGGTGATGCGTCAGAGTCGATAGCATGGCGGGTATGTAAAAGCGAAGTCGTGATGCCCAAGCAGAGCTTTCTGTTTGTAATATAAGGGTTTTTCCTCGGACATTGACTGCTTTGCAGTGCCCTTGAAGGGGTGTAGGTAAGCAGCTCTGAGTGAGCGCGCTAAGCTCTGCAAGCTGGCTGAAGAACTGTGTTAAGCGGCTGAGTTGAGTGGATTTTCCACTGTTCAGTAGTTTTTTGACAGAGTTGGAAGGGCGCATTTTTATTTCAATAACCTAGTTAAAGAATTGATAGTGAGTAAGGATAGATGAACATCATTCTGTTTTCAAAGAAAGCGAAAAGATCCTTAAGTATTAATCTAGGGGAAAATAAGCTGTTGCTGATAGCGCTCTTTTTTGTTGTGCTATTACCGGGAAGTGTGATGTATGCTGGCTACGCAATTGGACAGTCTCAGGCGGGTAATCAGGCGCTTCCTGATGAATGGGAGATCGAGATGTTGCGTCATCGTGATGAGCTGGCAGAGACAACCCATGTGGCACGTGAAAACATGAATGCTCTGGCTGTGCGTCTGGGTGATTTACAGGCGCACACCATCAGATTAAATGCACTTGGACGACGTTTGACAGAGAAGGCTAACCTTGGAAGGGGCGAGTTCAACTTTACTAGGCCACCTGCCCAAGGAGGGCCTGAGGGCGGATCCCAGGCGCTTGCTGAGATTGGGGTGCCGGACTTTCTAACTTCATTAGATGAGCTTGCTGCCCAATTGGATGATCGAGAACAGCAGTTGCGTGTGATGGAGGCATTTTATATGGGGCGCGCACTAGAAGAGGAAGTTTTTCCAGCGGGTCGTCCCATTGAAAAGGGTTGGATTTCATCTTACTACGGAATGCGGGTAGACCCGTTCACTGGCTTGCAAGCTAGGCATAAGGGAGTCGATTTTGCAGGAAAAGATGGCTCGGGTGTGATTGCAGCTGCGGCTGGGGTGGTCACCTGGGCAGGATCACGCTATGGTTACGGTAATCTGGTCGAGATCAATCATGGAAATGGTTATGTGACACGTTATGGTCATAATAGTAAGATCTTGGTGCAGAGCGGGGTTGAGGTGGAGAAAGGACAGCGTATCGCGCTGATGGGATCCAGTGGACGCTCAACCGGGCCACACGTACACTATGAAGTATTAAAAAATGGACGTTTAGTCGATCCGATTAAATATGTAAATGCAGCTCGCTAGATTTGAAATGGGATTTAGCTGCTGTGATCATTAAATTATAAAACTAGTCGACGCGACGTAATCAGTCGCCCTTGGGTATTCATGCTTAATAAGGTTTTCAATAAGGTGTTTGGAAGCCGCAATGATCGTCAGTTGAAAAAACTGCATGGTCTTGTGGATAAAATAAATGCATTCGAGCCTGCTTTTGAGGCGCTTTCGGATGAAGCGCTACGGCAGAAAACGGATGAATTCCGTGAGCGCTTTACGGCTGGCAGTACGCTCGATGATCTGTTACCAGAGGCCTTTGCGGTTGTGCGTGAGGGGAGTAAGCGCGCCCTTGGCATGCGCCACTTTGATGTTCAACTGATTGGTGGGATGGTGCTGCATCATGGGAAAATCGCAGAAATGCGCACGGGTGAAGGTAAAACACTTGTGGCGACCCTGCCGGCTTATCTTAATGCGCTGAGTGGTAAGGGTGTTCACGTCATTACCGTCAACGATTATTTAGCCAGGCGCGATGCGGAGTGGATGGGTAAGCTCAATAGCTTTCTTGGCATGACGACCGGCGTGACAGTCTCAGGGCTGGATCATGCTGAGAAACAGGCGGCTTATGGTGCCGACATTACCTACGGCACCAATAATGAATATGGTTTCGACTACCTGCGTGACAATATGGCCTTTAGCATTGCCGATAAGGTACAGCGCGGCCTGAACTATGCGGTTGTTGATGAGGTGGATTCCATTCTTATCGATGAAGCGAGAACTCCGCTGATCATATCTGGCCCGGCTGAAGATAGTTCGGAGCGCTACAAAGAGATTAACAAACTGATTCCTCAGTTGACTAAGCAGGAGCAGTCGGGTGAGAACGGTGAGCCGGAAGGCCCGGGTGATTTCTCTGTTGATGAAAAAGCAAAACAGGTTTTTTTCACTGAAGAAGGTCATCAACGAATTGAAGAGATGCTTGAAGCGGCGGGGCTGTTGCACGAAGGTGAAAGCCTCTATGATTCTTCAAATATTAGCTTAATGCATCATCTGAATGCGGCACTTAAGGCGCATGGGCTGTTTCAGAAAGATGTTGATTATATTGTTAAAAACAATGAAGTTGTGATTGTTGATGAATTTACTGGCCGTACCATGCCGGGAAGACGTTGGTCTGACGGTCTGCACCAGGCGGTTGAAGCAAAAGAGGGGGTGGCCGTTCAGACGGAAAGCCAGACGCTGGCCTCAATCACCTTTCAGAACTATTTCCGTGTTTATGAAAAACT
>QIHH01000136.1 GCA_003230195.1 Gammaproteobacteria bacterium | reverse complement strand
CCCTGAAGCAAGTCAGCTTATCCTACAGGCAGCAACCATGGGTGAAGGCGGTGAGATATTTGTACTGGATATGGGTGAGCCGCTTAAGATTGGCTATCTGGCAGAGCAGATGATTCGTCTATCAGGAAAGATACCGGGAGATGATATTGAAATTAAATATACGGGGCTGCGTCCAGGTGAAAAACTTTATGAAGAGCTGTTTTATAAGCAGGAAAACCTGATGAAGACTCGGCATAAAAAGATATTACAGGCGGATTCAACTAAATCTGAATGGGATGAGATAGAGAGTAATATGGCAATGTTGCAAAAGGCGAGCGATAATTTTGATGAAAACCAGGTTCAGGCAGTTTTACATCAGCTGGTTCCTGAGTTGAGTGAGCAGCAGGCGATCACTTTGTCGAATGAAAGTAATGTTGTTGAGTTCAATCGTTCTTAAAGATACGTAAAGGTCTCGTAAAATTTGATGAGTAAACTATCCTGGTTTTGGGCTTAAGCATGTCGTATCCAACCATTGAGGATTTTATTGGTAACACCCCGCTGGTAAGATTACAGCGTTTGGCGGGTGATGCTAATAATGTCATTTTAGCGAAGCTGGAAGGGAATAACCCCGCCGGTTCTGTCAAAGATCGCCCAGCATTAAGCATGATTCAACATGCAGAAGCGCGCGCTCAAATCAAACCGGGTGATACGCTAATCGAACCGACCAGTGGTAATACCGGTATTGCATTGGCGATGGCATCAGCGATTAAGGGGTATCGATTGATCCTGATTATGCCGGAGCATATGAGTGTTGAGCGCCGTACGAGTATGGCGGCCTACGGCGCTGAAATTATATTGACGCCGAAAGAAGGCAGCATGGAGGCAGCGATTGATCTTGCGCGAGAGATGGTGTCGAATGGTGAAGGGGTGATGCTTGATCAGTTCTCGAATCCGGATAACCCGGTTGCGCATTACAATGGTACAGGCCCTGAAATTTGGCATGATACCAAGGGTAAGATAACTCACTTTGTGAGCTCGATGGGTACTACGGGCACCATCATGGGAGCATCGCGCTATCTAAAAGAACAGAACTCTGCGATTCAAGTCGTTGGTGTACAGCCGATGGAGGGGGCGCAGATCCCCGGCATCCGTCGCTGGCCAAAAGCATATTTGCCAAAGATTTACGATGCGCAACGGGTAGATCGCATCATTGATGTTAGTCAGGAAGCGGCGGAAGAGACCACGCGTGAGCTGGCTCGACGTGAAGGGATTTTTGCCGGGATTTCATCTGGTGGTGCAATGAGTGCTGCATTGCAACTTTCTCAGGAAGTGAGTGATGCAGTGATCGTGGTCATTATTTGTGATCGAGGGGATCGTTATCTTTCGACGCCCGTTTTTTCAATCCCGGAACTTTCAGCTTAAATAACAGGGTAAAGATGGCACGTAAAAAGAAACGCTCGCGTAGACGCTCATCAAATGGAGGTCGTGTAGACCTGAAGCAGAGCGCTTATGCGGCGGTTGAATCACTGAGTCATGACTCACGTGGTGTTGCTCATATTAACGGTAAAGCGGTTTTTATCGACGGCGCACTGCCGGGTGAAGAGGTGCTCTTTTCCTATCTGAAACGTAAAGGGAGTTATGACGAAGGTGGTGTAGCCCATGTGATAAAGGCGGCCCCTGAGCGTGTACAAGCGGGTTGTGCCCACTTTGGTGTTTGCGGTGGCTGTAGCCTGCAACATATGGCGGCGGAAACGCAGATACATGCCAAACAGCAGGTGCTGCTCGACAACCTCAAACATATTGGCAGTGTTGAGGCGGAGGAATTGCTAGTGCCGATGACGGGGCCGCTGTGGGGTTATCGTCGCAAGGCACGGCTGGGTGTTAAGTATGTGCTTAAAAAAGAGAAGGTGCTGGTTGGCTTTCGTGAAAAGCATAGCGCGTTTCTGGCCGACCTTGAGGGTTGTGAGGTGTTGCACCGGTCGGTAGGCAAACAGATTAATGCGTTGAAAGCGCTGGTTGGTGAGCTATCGATCTATATGAAAATCCCGCAGATCGAAATTGCCGTGGGTGATGATGGTACTGCGATGATCTTTCGTCATCTGGAACCCTTTATCAGTAGCGACATCGACAAACTTCGTGCCTTTGCGCAACAGCATCATGTGCTGCTTTATCTGCAGTCTAAAGGGCCTGATACCGTGCATCTATTATGGCCAGAGGCGACGCAAGAGAATAGCCAGCATGCGCTCTGTTATCGTTTGCCTCAGTATGATATTGAATACCGCTTTGGGCCGACGAACTTTGTACAGGTCAATGCCGAGATCAATAGCAAGATGATCGATAAAGTGATTGAACTGCTAGATTTGCAGCCTGAAGACCGCGTAATGGATCTTTTTTGTGGGCTAGGAAATTTCACCTTGCCGATGGCGCAACGTGTTGCATCAATAGTCGGTATTGAAGGCGATGATGCATTGGTTGAGCTGGCGAAGCATAATGCTAAACATAATAGCATTGAGAATGCTGAATTTTACAGCGCTGATCTCAGCAAGCCAACGCTATTACCGCAGGCGGGTTTTGTGATGGATGGGCAGCGATTTGATAAGGTGCTGCTTGACCCCGCGCGTGCCGGGGCACTGGAGATGATGGCACCGCTGGCAACATTGGCACCGAAGCTGATTGTCTATGTTTCATGCAACCCGGCAACCCTGGCGCGAGATGCGGATGAGCTGGTCAATAAACATGGCTACCGCATGACAAAAGTGGGGGTGATGGATATGTTTCCACACACCTCACATGTTGAGGCAATGGCACTGTTTGTACGTGATGAATCGAGGTAACGAGCATGGCTAAAGAGATTGAAAGAAAATTTCTACTAGTCAATGACGATTGGCGTGATGAGGTGGACTCTTCCTGTCACTATGCACAGGGGTATCTCTCGAATTCCGATAAAGTCTCGATTCGAATCCGTACCGCTGGTGAAAAGGCCTACCTTAATTTCAAAAGCGCTACGTTGGGAATTACGCGCACCGAATATGATTATGAAGTGCCACTGGCGGATGCCGATGATATGCTAGCTAGTTTTTGTGATGGCCCGTTGATTGAGAAGGTGCGCTATTTTGTGACGCGTGGTGATCACACTTGGGAGATCGATGTTTTTGAGGGTGATAACGCAGGTTTGGTTGTGGCAGAGATTGAACTACAGGCCGAAGAGGAGGCCTTTGCTCGCCCCGACTGGATTGGTGCTGAGGTGTCGGATGATTCACGTTATTACAACGTCTGTCTGGTGACGCACCCGTATTGCGAGTGGACTGATTAGCGCATGCTGCTCTTAACAGGAAAACATTTTGTCACACTGCTCCTGTTACTGCCGCTCATTTCTTTGCTGGCGGCCTGTGCTGCCCCTGATAATGGTGCGTTACGTTTCGGTCTATCGAAAATGCCGGTCACGCTCGATCCACGTTTTTCCACTGATGCCACTTCATCGCGTATTAATCGCCTATTATACCAGCGTTTAGTCGACTTTGATGCCGCATCGATGCCTGCATCATCGCTGGCAACCTGGCAAAAACTAACCCCACTGCATTACCGTTTTACATTGGCTTCTGAGCGTGCCTTGTTTAGTAATGGTGAACGTTTGAGCAGTGAAGACGTGAAAGCAACCTACACATTTATTCTTGATGCTGAGAACGCATCGCCGCATCGTCTCTCGTTGGCACGCTCGATTGAGCGTATCGAAACCAGAGGTGATGATGTGATTGACTTCATTCTCAAAGAAGCAGATCTGCTTTTTCCAGGGCGGCTTGGTATCGGGATCTTACCTGCGGCATTGATTGAATCAAAGCACCCCTTCAATCGTTCCCCGCTGGGCAGTGGCGCGTACCAACTAGCTGCGTGGCCGGATGATACCCGTCTGGGACTAAAGCGCCGTAGTGATGGCCTGTTGCTGGAATTTATTGAGGTGACTGATCCAAATGTACGCGTATTAAAGTTGATGCGCGGCGAGATCGACATGATGCAAAATGACCTGCCACCTGAGCTGATCCGTTACCTCTCGAACGAGTCCGGTGTTACCATTACCCACGGTGCCGGTTCTAACTTCGCCTATCTTGGTTTTAATATGGAAGATGAGTTCACGGGCGTACAACAGGTTCGCGAAGCGATTTCGTTAGCACTGGATCGTGATTCAATTATTCAATACGTACTGGGTGAATCAGCACGCCCTGCCAATGCACTGCTGCCGCCGGATCACTGGGCCGGTGTGCCTGCATTACATCAGATAGCCTATGACCCCGCAGCAGCGAAGGCGTTGATGAGTGAGCTTGGTTATCACGTTGAGAAGCCACTGCAGCTCACTTACAAAACTTCCAGTGATCCTTTTCGTTTACGCTTAGCCACTGTCATTCAGCAACAGCTTTCCGAAGTCGGGATTAAAGTAGAGTTAAAGAGCTACGACTGGGGGACTTTTTATGGTGACA
>QIHH01000261.1 GCA_003230195.1 Gammaproteobacteria bacterium | reverse complement strand
CAATCGGCATCTTTGCCGTCGCGTATAAAAATACAGCGGCCGAAAGACCCGCAACAGATTGCCACATAAATTTCTTTCGTGCGCTGAGGCCATCTGAATTTGCGCCCACAATCTTACGATAATCATCAACCCAACCGATCGCACCAAACATCAATGTAACGATCAGTACCACCCACACATAACGATTACCAAGATCACCCCACAATAAAGTGCTGATGGCGATGGCAACCAGTATCAACGCACCGCCCATGGTGGGCGTACCTGATTTAACCAGATGACTTTGCGGGCCATCATCACGAATATTTTGACCAATCTGGTAGTGGTTCAGCTTGCGAATCATAATAGGGCCAACCACAAACGAAATGACCAACGCAGTTAAGACACCTAAAATTGCACGCAGTGTCAGATACTGAAAAACTGCAAAACCACTGTAGCTTTCGGCTAAATACTCTGTCAGTAGCAGTAGCATCTTAACCCCCTACCCCAACAGCACGCGCATAAACAACATCTTTATCCGCGCCACCCAGCGAATCCTCATCAAGCAGTGCCGCGACAACATGCTCCATCTTCATGCTACGCGACCCTTTTACCATCACCGTAACAGGCCGCACTGAAGCGGTTAATGCCCTCCTTAACTCACTCATCAACGCGTCCTGTGTTGTAAAGTGATTTGCCGTTGCACCAAAAGCCTGTGCCGCATGCTGCGCCATATTGCCAATCGTAAAAAGTCGTTTAACACCAGCACGATGTGCTTGCTCACCCATCTGCCAATGCAGGCTAACCGCTAGCTCCCCTAGCTCACCCATATCAGCCAACACCAGGATTTTTTCACCATCATGTTCATTCAACACATCTAATCCCGCCTGCAATGAAGCAGGGTTTGCATTATAAGTATCATCAATCACGGTCACACCAGTCGGACTCTGTTTAATTTGCAGCCGACCAGCAACATCAACCAATGACTGCAAACCATCTCGCACTGAATTCAAAGTTGCGCCTGCCGCCATTGCCGCGGTACTCGCCGCAAGGGCATTCATCACATTGTGGCGTCCAGGTAATGGCAGCGATATCTCAACACTCTGCGCACCCGCATGTAATTTAAAATAGTAACCAGCACCTGCCACGCGCACTAAATCCGTTGCTGAGACATCCGCCTTTTTATCAATACCAAAATATTTACTCTCGATCTCTGCGCAGATAAGCTGCCACACATCAGTGTATTGATCATCTGCATTGATAACGGCAACACCTCCTTTTTGCAGTCCTTCAAAAATCTCACCTTTAGCCCTGGCAACACCCGCAATATCACCAAAACCTTCAAGATGAGCAGGGCCTGCATTATTAACCATCGCCACCGTTGGCTTTGCCAGATTGGTAAGATAACGAATTTCACCGTGATGATTCGCCCCCATCTCAATCACTGCGTAACGATGTTCACTATTGATCTGCATCAGCGTCAGTGGCACCCCAATGTCATTGTTCAAATTACCCTTAGTTGCCAGCACCTCACCTTGTTGACCAAGAATCGATACCAACATCTCTTTCACGCTGGTTTTACCATTACTACCAGTCACCGCAATCACAGGAATCGGATACTGCATCCGCCACGCCGATGCCAGTTCACCCAGAGCACGATGGCTATCATTCACAATCACTTGCGGCAGCTCACTATCCACCGCATGTTCTACCAGTAACGCAGCGGCACCTGCCTGCTGGGCAGCCAAAACAAAGGCATGTCCATCAAAGTTGGGGCCACACAGTGCAACAAACAGATCACCGTTATTAATCACACGACTATCAATACTCAGCGCCGAAAATAAGACATCACCACCACGCAGCTCACCGTTACAGAGCTGCGCCAGCTGCAATAATGAAAAGGTATCCCAAGAGGCTGAGGCTAATGCCATTACGCCACCTCCCGTAAAATAGCCTGCACACATTCACGATCATTGAATGGCAGCTTCTGCTCACCCACCTGCTGGTATAACTCATGGCCTTTTCCAGCCACCACCACCACATCATTAGCAGTGCTGTTTTTCAACGCGGCACTAATGGCTGCAGCACGTTCGTGAATCACGGTCACTTTTTTAGCGGTCTCAATACCTTCCATGATGTCACGCACAATCAATGCCGCATTTTCAGAGCGGGGGTTATCGTCGGTAATCACGATTTCATCGGCATACTGCGCCGCAATTGCGCCCATTAACGGGCGCTTACCACTGTCCCGGTCACCACCACAACCAAAGAGACATACCAACCGCCCTCGGCAGTGGTCTCGCAATGCGAGCAAAACATTTTGCAGCGCATCCGGGGTATGGGCATAATCAATCACGACCAACGGCAACCCGCCTTCACCGCCCATACGCTCCATACGACCGCTGGCATTACGCACCTGTGCTAGCAATGCCAAGGCTTTTTCAAGCGGCAGATCCATCAGCAAAAGCACCGCTAACACCGCCAGTAAATTGCTCGCGTTAAACGCCCCCAATAAATGCTTACTTCGCAGCACGCCGTCACCCCATGAGGTGGTCACGTGCATTTCAATGCCAGTTTCATCAAGACGAGTCACTTCACCGTATACGCCTCGTGCGCCACCAGCCAATCGCACTTTCGCATCCTGCGGCGCTTGCAATAAACCATACGCAACCGCGTTCACACTTGCTGGCAAAGCCGCTAACAAATGAATGCCGAAATCATCATCTCGATTAATCACCGCATGACTCAGGCCGGGCATCTCAAACAACTTTTGCTTGGCTGCACCATAAGATTCAAGGTCTCCGTGATAATCCAGATGATCACGGGTTAAATTTGTAAAAATGGCCACGTCAAATGCAACCGCGGTAACACGCGCCTGTTCAAGCGCATGTGATGACACCTCAATCACTACGCTACTCGCACCAGCATCAACTATCTCTTTTAAGTACGACTGCAATACCACTGGATTCGGCGTGGTATGCGTTGCTACCTGCAATGCATCGGGAAGACCATATCCCAACGTCCCCATCACACCACACTTAGTACCATTCAATTGCAATGCCTGTGACAAAAAATGACAACATGAGGTTTTACCATTAGTGCCAGTCACGCCGACCATAAACAATTGCTGTGAAGGTTGCGCAAAAAAGCGCGCGGCGATCACCCCGACTTTTCGCTGCAATTCGCTGACGTGGATCATCGGCACCCGCTTCGTCGCAACTGCTTCAACATCACCATCAAACACAACGGCAACCGCACCCGCCGCAATCGCATTTTGAATATATTGCGTGCCGTCAGCCCGCTCACCACGGTATGCAATGAATAGATCGCCGGCTGATATTTCACGACTATCAATGGCAAGACCACGCACATCACAATCGTTTGCAGCCGACACATCTGCCAACCCTGTCAGTAAATGGCTTAGTAATTGCGCTCGATTCATCACTGCCGTGGCACTCATAAGTGACTCCCAACGGCAGCATGCATGCTTGATTCATCCTGTGCAGGCTGCGCATGTTCCGCAATTTTTTGATGCAGGCGCTTCATATTGATTCGTGGCACATCATCCGGCACCACACCCAACTGACGTAATGCACCACCCATCACCTTAGAAAAAGCGGGTGCAGCAGCTTGACCACCATGATAGGCCTCTGTACGCGGCTCATTGATCATCACCACCGCCACCAAGCGCGGATCACTAACGGGTGCCATACCGGCAAAGATAGAGAGATAACGCTCTTCTGAATAACCACCCACATCCGATTTATGTACGGTACCGGTCTTACCCGCTACGCGATAACCGACCACGCTCGCTTTTACACCTGTCCCTTTTTCAGAGACCACCTCCTCCATCATCTTTAATACACGCTTCGCCACCGCAGGCTCCATCACCTGCTCGGGCTGTAACGCCTCGCCGTCCAGCGCAAGAAATGAGGCCGGGTTGATCCGCCCCTCATTTGCCAACACCGTGTAGGCCTGCGCCAGCTGCAGTGAGGTAACAGACATGCCATAACCAAATGAAAATGTCGCTTGGTCAATATCACTCCACTTCCAGTGATCTGTCATCAACCCTGATACTTCACCGGGAAAACCACTATGGGTTAATGAACCAAAGCCTGCGCGCGAATAGAGATCCCATAATTTTTCCGGTTCTAGCGCGAGAGCCAGCTTACTGACGCCAACATTACTCGATTTCACCAGAATATCCGTCAAATTAAGATTGCCGTAATTCTTTGTATCGCGCACTGTGTCGCGTCCCACACGGAAATATCCCGGCGCTGTCTTAATCACGTTGCCAGGTAAATATTTTTTAGATTCTAACGCAGCTGCTACAGTAAAAGGCTTCATCGTTGAACCCGGTTCAAACACATCGGTCACTGCACGGTTACGTACGTGACTATTTTTCAGCGTACTGCGATTGTTGGGATTATAAGAAGGCTGGTTAACCATCGCCAGCACCTCACTGGTTTTGGCATCAAGGATCACAATCGAACCTG
>QIHH01000151.1 GCA_003230195.1 Gammaproteobacteria bacterium | reverse complement strand
TCATCACTGCTGGAGTCGCTTTTTTCGTCCTACAAGGCGGAAGAAGCGCAGTGTAGTCATTCTACATAAGCGCCTGACAACGCAGTAGGGCGAAAAAAGCGAGCCAGCCCTTCGGGTTGCGCCTGAAAAAACGCCACTCGGTGTCGCCTGAAGCGCCTACTGTTGGTGCTCGTCATTCATTAGGAGTGGCCAAACCGCTTTCCTCGCGCCTTGATTGACGATTTTTCAGGCGCAACAGTGGTGAAAATGAAACGTCAACAGACCCTAGTTATCCGCTGCAAACCAGTAGTATTTTAAGATTGATAGTGACGTTCGACTTCGTTGCGTGTCAATACCCCCTCAATCTGCTGCTTTTCGTTACCTCTGCGAATGACACATAGTGCCTCGAACGCTGAATCAGAGATCGCTTCATGCGCTTCCTGCAGTGAGGCCTGAAGATGAATCGTTGTGGCATCGAGTCGCTTCGCCGAAATTTCGAGTAGATCGATCATCGTATCATCCAAATTGGTTTGCGCTGTTGCACTGGCAAGCAGATGTTGCGCAAGGTCAGCGGGTGGCAGCAGTGAGTATTGTTTGTCGCCACGGGCAATGATGATCCAGCTGGGATTTTGATCAAGTAGTGTTTGGGCTGTGGTAAAGGTCACAAATTGATCAACCTCAATCAGGCCTCTATCCATCACATTGGCAACCGCCATGCGGCGTAGTGATTGTGCGAGTGCGGAGTCGTGAAAATCAAGGCCGCGTTCTTTAATTAGCATGATAAAGACCGATGGTTTACCAAAGAGATGGTTATTGACTAGTGCTGCCGTCACGATCGCGAGCATCCCTGGCAAGATAATATTAGGGTTAGCCGTTAACTCAAGCATGGCGATTAAAGCGGCCAGCGGCGCGTGCAATGTTGCGCCCATCATCGCACCCATACCAATGATGGCGTAAAAACCGGGTGATGAAATGCTACCGGGAAAGAGTGCATCTGCGATGACCCCAATCGCACCACCAGCGGTAGCACCAATGACGAGTGTTGGCCCAATCAGGCCGCCGGGAAGCCCTAAACCAATCCCAATGGTGGTGGCTAAAATCTTGATCAGGGTAATCGCAATCAACATGCCGAGAGCGAATTCACCCAGCATAGCGGCATTGACAGTATCGTAACCAATACTCATTATTTGCGGCACACCAAGGGCCAAGATGCCAATGATAAAGCCCGCTAATGTGGTACGTTGCCATAAGGGGTAAGTGGCGCTGATGCGTACAAAACGTTGCAATAGCTCTATAAAGGTGGCGGCAAGCACGCCAATGAGCAGACCGAGCACTAAAACAAATGGCAGCTCTGCAATTGTGCTGATGCCTATATCAGGAACCAGAAAGGCAGTTTCATTGCCAAAGAACCAATGACACACGATGGTTGCCAACACTGCTGCCGCTATCACGGGAATAAAGCCGGCGATGGTATATTCCATTAACACCACTTCCATAGCAAAAATAACACCTGCTAGTGGCGTATTAAATGAAGCAGCAATTGCGGCGGCAACACCACAGGCAACCAAGGTGCGGGTACTGCTGTTGGATAGTTGAAGCCACTGCCCCAGCAAGCTACCACTGGCAGCGCCAAGGTGAACACTGGGCCCTTCTCGGCCGACTGAATGGCCACTGATGATCGTGATAGCGCCACCGATGAATTGCCAAATGGCATTTCGCAGGGGTAGCCGTCCTTGATGATAGGCAAGACGTTCCATTGTGTGGACGACACCCACTTGAGCAGCACTTTTTGCGATGTATTGAAACAGAAGCCCCACCACAAGCCCGCCGACAGTGGCGAGTAGCAGGCGCATCACGGGCGATAATCCCTCGTAGTTTTCCGCATCAGCGCCAGGCAGAAAACTCATCTGGGTATATTCAATCAGGATGCGGAAGGCGACAATGACAAGCCCCGCAATGATGCCGCTGATCGCGCCTAGCAGTGCAAGTTGTGGCACGCTTTCAACCGTCGCCATTGATAAGCGAAGTTTCGCGAAACGACGATTAAGGTGTGACTTCAAATTAGCCATTTTATGGTGGTATTTGCTGGTTGTGTTTTGGGGCTTTAAAGCGGGTAAACATTGCCGCTTTCGTGCATTCTAGCAAATCGGCGGCTATGGCGATATTGATTCAGGCGCTTTTAGTGGTGAGGATTAAGCAGCAGCGTGACTGACTTCAAGGCAATTTTCAGACAGTGTTTCAATACCGCCCTTTAATACCGCAGTACGAATTTTGTATTGAGATAAAACGAAAGCTGCGGCAGAACTACGGGTGCTGGTCTCACAATAACAGATGTAGGGGATGTTTTTATTCAGTTCACGTGCGCGTTTATGCAGGTCATGCATTGGAATATTGATCGCGCCAGGGATATGCCCTCGTTCGTACTCTTCGGCCATACGCACATCAATCCATTTGGCGCCGCGCTTGATAATGCCCGCAGCCTTATCAAATTCGACCCAGCGAAGGGTAGGTTGCTTGAGCAGATTAATAAAGTCATCTTTAGAAAGGCGTAATAACACCCCATCTTCCATCATCGTGATGGTAGCATTGCGTGGTTTATCTGAAATCAGTGCCGCCTCACCAAAGCTAGCACCTTCATTGAGCTCTGCCATGATGACAGAATCTTCATCATTTTCAGGATTGATGGTGACGAGTGCGGTGCCGTTATTGATCATATAAAAATAATCGCCCTGATCACCCTGTCTGATGATTAGATCGCAGGCATTAACGCGTATCGGCTCCAGTTTATTGAGCAGCTCTTCAATGTTGGCAGAAGGCAGTTTTCTAAATGTCGGTGATTTGATCATGGAATTAAGCCAGCTTGCGCGATCAATGGTAACAATGCCCTCTTCACTCATCACAACTTCAGTCTCTGGTGCAGAGATCTGTCCCCAAGTGGTGAGAGTCTCTATGAGTTCTTTTTCGATACGAATCAAATCCACCTCACCCGAGGTGGTAATGGCGGCTGTCGCAAAATGTTTACTGGAAAAAGGTTTTAACGCCTCACCCGAATCAGCCTGAGTAGTCGACTGGTTACCCGCTTGAGTGACCTCAAGGCCACCTTTCAACAGATAAAGTACCACGTCATCAGGAATACCATCACTGTAAAGCTGTGTACCGGAGGGATATCTTTCAACCACTGAAAGCGAAATTAGCACGGGAATTTGCGCTTCATTCATAGTCGAGAGTGGCGAACAGCAATAGAGTTGAGCGGCAAGTTTGTCGCAATCAAGCTCTTCAGGTGAAATCACCCGTTTATTATCGGCTTCTAGCATTGTCATCCATGAATCGTAATCTGCTAATTTATAGGGTTTTTATTTTTTCTTCATTGTCCATAACATCGTTGGATATGCTGCTCAGCAGCAGCAATGCGTGTTAAACTGCACTCCCTGATGCCATTGAAAATACCATCGGCCTTCGACAATAAATCTTTATAAATCAGAGCGAGAATGCAAAAAACCACCACCACATCGCGGATTCGCGAGATCCCCTATAACTACACCTCTTTCTCTGATCGAGAAATTGTTATCCGCTTTCTTGGCGAATCGAGCTGGCAACAGCTCAACAAATTGCGTGGCTCACGCCGTACCGGGCGTTCCGCGCGTATGCTGTTCGAAGTACTGGGTGACATGTGGGTAGTCACACGTAATCCTTATATTCAGGATGATTTGATCAGCAGTAACAAGCGCTGGCATGCGCTGGTGAAGGCGCTGCATCATCGCCTTGACCAAACCATTGAACGCGCCGACAGCAATGATACCGCCATAAGTCTATTGGAAGCGACACGACACGCAGTACGCCAGTTTGAAGCGTGGCTGCCAAAGCAGAAGGTGTTACGCAGCGAAGCCAAAGCACGCCTACTTAAAGTCACCCGTTCAGACAACATTGATTTCAGTGCCATCGCACGTGTTTCACACGTGACAGATGCAACTGACTGGCGTGTTGAACTGCCCTTTGTGGTGCTCACGCCAGATACCGAAGAAGAAATACGCACGCTGGTTGAGGCCTGTATTGACCTTAATCTAACCATTATTCCACGTGGTGGTGGTACCGGTTATACCGGTGGCGCGGTGCCTTTGATTGCCGAAACTGCGGTGATCAATACCGAAAAGCTGGAAGGACTAGGGCTGGTTGAACAGCGCCAACTAGAAGGAGTGCCTGAAGCGGTCGCTACTGTGCGTGCTGAATGTGGTGTGGTGACGCGTCGTGTTGCTGAACGTGCCGAATCACAATGTTATGTCTTCGCGGTTGATCCTACTTCGCAAGATGCCTCCACTATCGGTGGCAACGTAGCGATGAATGCTGGTGGTAAAAAAGCCGTTTTATGGGGCACAACGCTCGATAATCTGGTGTCGTGGCGCATGGTAACGCCGGATGCACAGTGGCTCGAAGTAGAGCGCATCAACCATAACCTGGGCAAGATTCATGACCAGGATGAGGTTGAATTTCGCATTAGTTATTTTGCTGCAGATGGCGAGACAGCAACCAAACCGGTAGAGACACTGATATT
>QIHH01000039.1 GCA_003230195.1 Gammaproteobacteria bacterium | reverse complement strand
GCGCATTTTCATAAATCCATAATATGGCAAGGTTTTTGAAAATTCTGCCGAACGATTTTGATCGTACGTCAAGCTTTAAATGCGATGTTTTAGGTTTTTGTCTCTATTTTCCTCTGGTGACTGCAATTACCTAACCGGACACTGCTGAGTTTATATGAAGTAAATGACTATTTTGAGATCATTTATAACGCGGCTGGAGCGGAAAATAGACTCGTGCAGGGGTCTCAGGGTTATAAAATGACTAATAGCCTGATATAAATAACATAATTGGCTAATTCCACCGTAAACTGAGCGTTGAAGTATTGTCAAGACAGGATTTTAAAATGAGAAAACTATTCATACTAATAGGGTTTATTCCCTTTATTGTGCAAGCAGAAGTACCCGATGACCTGCTAGCCAAGACTGTTGCACAGCTCAATAAGCATACACCGCTAACGCTTGATGATGAGACCAGGCTAGATCGTGTTAGCGGTAAAAATAAGGTGTTGGCCTATGAATATACATTGGTCAATTACGCAAAAGTGGAACTTGATCTTGCGATACTGGAGTCAAACATCGCACCGGTTGTTACCAGTGGCGCATGTGCAGAGGCTTCGATGAAAGCACTGTTTGATAGCGGCGTGAGCGTTCACTATCACTATAAAGGGAAAGTGGGTGAAAGCCTGATAATGGTAAAAGTCACCCCCTCTGATTGCCAATAAATGCCAACAGAGGGTTAAGTAATGACTAAAACAACGCGAACTTATTGGAATGCATTTCTACCGCAAAACGACGATGCATGGCAGCCCATTGAAGGGCTAGCAGGAATGGTGGACGAAGTAACATTAAGCCTCTGTGAGGAGAGTGGTGAATATACTCGCCTGACTCGCTTTCAGCCGGGCGCTGATACGAAAGCTTTTGGTGCTAAAATGCACGAATACCCAGAAGAGGTCTTTATTGTTAGCGGTCGCCTGTTTGATGCTACATTTGAGCAATGGCTGGATGCTGGTTGTTATGCCAGCCGTCCAGCGGGTGAAGCACATGGGCCGTTTAAGACCGATGTTGGTTGTGTTGTACTGGAGATTTCATTTCCGGGGAAAAAAGGATAGTAGTAATGATGAAACTGTTTTATACAAACACGTCCCCTTATTCACGTAAGGTAAGAATCACATTATTAGAAAAAGGGTTGGATGGTGAGGTTGAATATATTTTGTGTAACCCATTTGAGGATGCAGTAGAACTAAAAAGCCTTAACCCGTTGGGTAAAATACCGACATTGGTGTTGGATGATGGCAGAGTGGTTTATGACAGCCCGGTTATTTGTGAATACCTCGATACGTTAAATGCCAATGGTGAGCTTGTTCCTTCAAGTAACGATGCACGACTGTTGGTAAACACCTGGCAGGCATTGGCGGATGGCATTATTGATGCGTCCTATAATATTGTGATGGAAGGACGACGCGATGAAAGTGAACGGTCGCAGAATTGCATTGAACGCTGGAAGGGCAGTATCGTCGATTCGCTTAAACAGATAGAGCAACAAATTGCTACATTGCCCGGTGAGATAACCATGGCGGAGATCTCATTGGCGGCCGCATTGGGTTACCTTGATTTTAGATTGTCTTATTTAGAATGGCGAAATGGGCAATCAAATACAGCGGCATGGTATGGGGAATTTTCTAAGCGGCCTTCGATGGTTGAAACGCAACCGCCAGCGTAGATCCCGGCCTTCCCCAAAGGGACTTCCTATGGTCGCGCGGGGATGACGGTAAACCCGGATTATTACAGCCTCCTAAATCCCTCAAGGGCAAATGGATTGAGAAACTGACGCTTCCAAAATAGAGCGCGATCCGTTTCGCTCAAATTTGCCTTGTCACATACGCTTGTCCAGTTCACTTCAATCGCCTCAATCTGATGCTCGATAATCGCACGGGCCTCTTCGCGGGAAAGCAGAAAATTTTGCGCTGCATCCAGGCAAGTGGTGAGCTGGCTCATTCGGTTGTCACACGAGATAAGCATAGCTTGCGTGGCCTCATTGCCGGTTCGTCCTTGCGGGCAAATATCATAGGCCGGGGTGAGGCTGAGCATATCCCCATCCCAAAAGGCGGCATGGTTACGGGCATGGTCGTCTGTATTACCGCATAGGATATTGAACACAAGACGCGAGAATAGTTCTTTTAATGTCACGGAAGCACTCTTAAAACGGTGGCGGATAATCTCGGCTAAATCCTCGTAGCTAGCATAACGTGCCATCATCTCATCCAGCGCCAGTAATGTCAGGGCGGAGACCATGGCTTTACGTTGCCAACCGCCCGCTACATGAGTGCGATCAAAGCGCTCAATCAGTAAAACATCCTTATTGGCGGCTTGTGCCATGGATACCGGCGCAACGTCTAACCCTGCCAGCGTGGCCAGCCGCATGGCGATAAACTCGGCCTTTACCACGCTATATAGATCGGTAGAGGATGAAAACTTGGCGATAAACTTTTTCTGCCCATCTTCGATAAGTGCCTTAGGGCGCGCACCACCGATGGAGCTGCCATGGTGGAGGGCTTGCTCCAGCTCAGGCGTTAATAGCACGCCTTTTTCGACAAGAGCAGCGGCATCCAGCAGCTCTTCCAGCGGAGCATTAGCCGGCGAACGTGGCACATATTCGGTGGCCGAATGTTGAAAATCCAGTGCTCCAATTCGGTCAGAGCCAGATTCCAGTAGGTAAGTCAGCTCATCCAGTTGGGCGGTGTTACTAGCATCCACGCCTTTTAAACCCAAAAGACGGTTAATCAAAACCCGACGGCCCCAGGCATCGGGCGCGCCATCGCGGATACAGTTCGGCATGTTTAGGCCAGCCAAAAGACTTTGCGCACCAGACTTGAGCGGCAATTCCGCCTCATAAATAGCAATGGCGTTCTTGCGCTCCAGATAGCTTTTACCGTAATTAAAGAGCAGGTTCTGGCCATCAAGGGTTAGCTTGCCTGCGACAAAAGGCTCAGTTTCGCCTGGTAGCCAAATCCAGACAAATGCCTGAGTGTAGGGATTAGAACGCATCATCTATCGCCTTTGTGGGTTTGCGCACAGATTTAGGCAGCAAGGCCAGCTTATCTTCTGCCTGTTTGATATGCCCGGCCAATGATGAGACCTCTGCATCAAAGAGCTTCACACCCACCAGAGTCGCCAGCTCAAACACCACGCCGACTTCGCATTTCGGATCGCCTTTTTCAATGCGCTGGAGCATGCCGCGCGATATCCCTGCACGATCTGCAAGATCTTGCGCAGTGAGCTTACGCTCCGTCCGGCCAAGCCGGATCATCTGGCCCATCAATTTGGTGGCCTCTTTGGTGGAGCGCGAATATGTTCGGGCGATTGATTTTGGCATTTCTTAATCCATTAATGATCTATATGTTAACCGTGAAGGCTTGATATGATCTATATATCGATCATTTTAGGCATTTTGTTAGGTGAGTCAATGAAAAAGACCAGGCCAATCCAGAAGCAACGCTTAACTTTTGATAGTTTTACCCTGAATGTTCCTCAATTTCATATTATTCTGAATAATCTAGGCCTTGTTGTTCCATGCAGCCTACGCCCGTCATTCCGTTGTGCTTCTAAACGGAATCCAGTCTAAAGAGCATTCACTCTCACCCTGTTTTCTTTACATAGGTAGCAATGTATTTATTCATTCGCCCTGAGCGTTAGCGAGGAAGTGCTCTTGGCGAATTTTAACCACGATGCAGTTCAGGTAAACGATGGCATATACGGAATCCAGCGGCCGTGACTGCCACTCAATGACTTCATCAATCACAGCGTCAGTGACTTTTGAAATCAGCGCTGGCGAGGCATTTGCACCGTACCCAAAGCACTTCGCGGGGCAGGCTCTACATTTCTTTGAAAGTGGCGACGATGTCACGGGTGCTCATGCCTTGGGCATAGAGAAAAAGAATTTTGCCGTCCATCGAGGTAAAACGGCGTTGATGCTTTTTTACCCGTTGCGGTTCAAAGCTGCCTGACCGGCCGCGCGGGGTCTCTAGCTCGAACTGACCATCTTCTGTCTGCAGGGTCTTTCGTGAGTAGCCATTGCGGTGATTATCTGTCTCAGACTGCTCATGACGTGAAAAGCCAAGATGCTCGTCTAGCTCGGCGTTTTACGCCGCCTCAACGGTGATCTTGGTCAGCATCTGCCGGGACTCGCTGAGATCCGCTTCGCTCTTAATATTTTTAGCCGCCGCTTGGGCTATCGCGTGTAGTGCTTTGTTTTTCATTGTGTCTCCCATCGCTGGGGTTAATGATAGGCAGTTACACAGAATTCAGTACAGTCTCCTTACCGATTTATACCTGCTGGATTCAATTAGTACGGATAACTCTTCAATTAACCGCCGTGTTTAAACACGAATACTAAGCAGCAAATAATCGCTCAACCTTAAGTCGCTTTCGATTTTTTTCTACAAGCCACAGATCATATTGTGACTGTTGGTTAAGCCAGCTTTCAGCGCTTGTGCCAAATGCTAAAGAAAGACGAACAGCCATTTCAGGACTTATTCCTGCCCGCCCATTTAGAATTGCTGAAAGTGTTT
>QIHH01000207.1 GCA_003230195.1 Gammaproteobacteria bacterium | reverse complement strand
GCGACTGTTTCGGAAAAGATATAGGCAGTATTGACCCGCAGACTCATGCGGTTTTTTTGAAGATCAAGTTGCTGATTAACACGGTTACTGATCGACAGCATACCACCACTAGTGATGCCAGTGACTGTACCACCCACCACATATGGCCCACTATCACTAGACTCTGTCGCGGGCTCACCACCACAACCCACCAGTGACACCGCCATCAGCAGCAATACAGGCGTGCGTGCACACCTGACAACATTGCCCGCTTTGATCATTGCTTCCTCCTTCACAGCGATACCCGAAATTTGTAGGCCCCTGGACAGATCACGATACAGACCATGATAACGCAGGCCTTCCGTACCCAGCCTCACATGTGGTTTTAATCCCCTACCAGGAGGCTGTCGGACTCCTCGACGGAAATCTATTAATAACCTATAGTTACACAATCGTAACACAGTATTTACAGGGCCGGATACTCTAAGAACCTCATCTGGAGCAGTGACAAAAGAGAGAAAATAACAAACAAAAAATCAATGGGTTAACAAGACATCAGGCCTATTTAAAAAATTTATCGACTAATTTGAACACTGAGGAGAGCAAGTCATCATCCGAAGCGGCCCAAACCTGTTTATTTTCGCGTGTATCAGCCACCGCATCAGCCCTTGCCGCCACTGACTCATAGCGCTTCGCCTTCGCAGCACCTCTCTCGTGTGCCATCTTCTCGTGCAGTAATTGGCCGCCTGCTTTTTTCCACTCCATCAAACGCTTCAGCTCACCCCCATCGAGCCACACCCCGTGTTGATGGCAGCGGTCAATGATCACACCACTGCGCGCGCCAAAATTTTTGCGCTGCATAAAATCACGACAGACCGGGCATTTCACATAAAAGGCCTGCTGTTCAGATGGATTATTTGCATTATCCCGCTGGTATAACTCCTGATTGATCGCACTCAGCCGCTGTCGGTTAATTTCGAAAACATTTGATACTGACTGCTCAAGCAATGCCTCCAGCTCACCTGCATCGAAAAATAGCCCCATACACTGATCACAGCGTTCGATGAAGAATTTACCATCACGCTTAAGGTTAATGGTATGCAGCCCAACCTCGCAGCGTGGGCAACTACGCTCTCCATTCGGCTTTACCTCGGTGTATTGATGTATCCCATGCAGGTCAACATCATTGCGACGGCCACAATATTCACAGACATTACTCGGCACAGGCAGGGCTGCAGAACAACTAATACAGTTAGCCATAATTTTACTGAGAACCTAAAAATTACTCATGATTTCATTTTTCTTCTGATCATAGTCGTTCTGCGTAATCAGATCGGCATCCAGCATCTGCTTAAGTTGCGACAATTTGGCGACTGGATCTTCACTGCTGTCAGGCTCTGCAGCTCCATTTTTCTTCGGCACCAACGAGTCACCCATCTCATGCGCCATCATCTGTCCAAACCCCATTCCCGCACCGATGCCCATACCAACGCCCGCGCCACCGCCCTCATTTCGCGCTGCCTCGCGCATTGCCTCCAGTTTTTGCAAACTGGCGTAGTCCATTCCAGCGGCAGCGGCCGCATGCTGTTCGGCAGTGATATCGGCAATTCGATTGATGCGGTCCATCGTATCCTCATCAAAATTAGTCCCTTCAATGCGCAGGTCAGTCAACATAAAGCCAAGTTTGGTAAAGCTCGGTTTCAACTTCTCTAGCAGGCTATCAGAGAGCGCATCACGATTGGCATCAATATCAACATAGGTAAATTGCGATTGCGCCAGATGGTCAGTCAGTGGCTGCACCATGCGTGAGTTCATCACCTCACGAAACTGACTGACCGTAAACTCGCTATTGCTACCAACAAAATTAACAAAGAAATGGCCCGGTTTGCGAATCCGAAAACTGTAATTACCAAAGGCGCGCAAGCCCACCGGAAAGAGATATTTCGGGTCTTCATATTTGATGACCGCGTTGGTGCCCCACTTCTGATCCAGCACGCGCGTGGTCTTAAAATAGTAGATACCGACCTTGTGCTCACTCTCAAAAAAGTTCATCACCTTTTTGATCGTGGTCCAGAATGGCACATTATCTGTTTCAAGGTTGACAATACCACTCTTGACGATCATCGCCTTTGGCACCCCTTCATAGACAAAAATACACCCTTGCCCGGGGCCAATGATCAACTTTGAGGCATTTTTGATCTCATCACCATTATCGCTCCATTTATAAAAGAGCTGATCAGGATCGGTATCCTGCCACTCGATCACTGAGCGTAACTGCCGCGTCAATCCATCTATTAGGCCCATCACCCCTCCAGCAAAGATATTGTTTTAGTTGATCAATATGGTAAACGTTCAAAACAGCCCAATATAACGCCCACCGGAATTCCCTTACTTGTGTCGGAACGCGCACATATTCCTTGAACTCCATCTCCGCACCATGGCTGCTTAAAGTTGCATCTTGCCGATTCCTCGGACAATATGTATTTTCATAGCAATACAATTAATACCAGACAAAAGACATTCATCATGAAATATCAGATCATCCCCGTGACACCACTACAACAAAACTGCTCGCTGCTTTACTGTGAGCAGACAATGCGTGCGGCCGTGGTAGACCCTGGTGGTGAAATTGAGCGCATTTTAGCAGTTGCCAACGAAGCGGAAGTCGAGATCGAAAAAATTTTGGTAACCCATCCTCATCTGGATCACATTGGCGGTGTTGCTGAATTAGCCAAACGACTCCAGTTGCCGATTGAAGGTCCGCATAAAGAGGACCAGTTCTGGATTGATGCCATTCCACAGCAGTGTGAAATGTTCAATTTTCCACCACTGGAAGGCTTCATCCCTGATCGCTGGTTAAAGCAGGGTGACCAGGTCACATTTGGCAACATCATACTGGATGTACTGCACTGTCCTGGTCACACCCCAGGGCATGTGGTCTTTTTTCACAAAAATAGCGGCCTCGCGATTGTTGGCGACGTACTTTTTCAGGGTTCTGTTGGCCGCTCAGACTTTCCAAAAGGTGATCACGACACACTCATCAACTCAATTAAAAAGCACCTCTTACCGCTTGGTGACCACGTTCAATTCATCCCAGGACACGGCCCAATGTCGACCTTTGGCAACGAGCGACAACACAACCCCTATCTCAACAATACCCCTGAATCTAAGCACAATAAAACAGCTTAAGATAAACCTGACACTAAATCACAATCCATCTGCAAATCACTAAAGTTTACATTCTCTATCCCGTTACATTAAATGTAACAACAGGGCGCGAATTGTCATGCCTGAACGCTACCCAGGGACAGAGTCTCGTAAGGATGCATTCGATGAAAAGATCATCACAGCAAGCCCGCACACCAATAGTAGGCGCTAATAACCTTCTGTGGATAAGCGCTGCCAGCGCGGATCTCCCAATACCAGTTTTACCCAATTCGATAACCACATGAATACCATTGTCAGCAACCCTCCGCGCACATGGTACTATCTAGTCGCGATTACAATCCCGGCTCTGGTCATGATCATCGCACTGGGTATCAATTTAGTGCTTATAAAGAGATTGAACTAGAACTCATGCAATATAAAAATCATCTCGAATTTCTGGTTAAAGATAGAACAATAGAATTAAATACACTACATGATGAGCTAAAGCAGTTCACTCATATTGCATCACATGATTTTATGATTCAGCTCTTAATCATAAAAGAAAACTCAGAAAAACTAGCCTCCCTCTTCCGCAATCAAAATACACCACCGGATAAAACAGCCCAATCTGTCATCGAGAAGGTCGTTACAGGAGTAAACATCACCATTCAAGCGAGTAAACACCTTGAATGGGAGATTGAAGCACTCATTAAACTCTCGCATGCTGGCCTGCAAAAACTACAACCAGAAGCGGTAGACATGGAAATCATCGTCCATAATTTAAAGAAAATAGCAGAACCTGAACTTAAAAATAAAAAGGCACGTATCAATATCGGTTCTCTTCCAGTCATATCAACTGATCGAAAAGCAGTTGAGCAGATCATTTCGAATTTACTGGACAACGCCATTAAACATTTACTACCAGGCCGCCTAGGCATCATTGAAATCAATGCTGAAAACTATGATGACTGTTGCTTTTTTTATATTCGTGACAATGGTAAAGGACTCGCCGAGGATGAAATACCTCAGGTCTTCAATCCGTTTCTAGGAAAAGATAAAGAGACGCTAACGCATGACAGCATTGGGCTTGCCCACTCCATGCATTTGACACTCCGCCTGGTTGGCTCACTCAATTGCCAGTCAACACAGGGAGAAGGTAGCCTATTCAGTATTTCACTACCGATACGAGATAAAAATCGCTGGAAGCAAGTACCTATAACAATCAGAACATTCATGATAAACAGGCTATAGCCAGCTAACCCCATATACCAGTCGCCAGTTGTTTTAACAAATTCTTATAACAAACGATTTCTTTATTCTTAAAATCAATTACAATTAAACCATGCAACAGACAGATGAAAAAGAGGCTATTACGCTTCGTCTTAATACCCTTCGCCTTGAGCACCGGGATCTTGATGCGGCTATCACACAACTTTCATCACAAACCAAAGCAGACCAATTACTATTAAAGCGCATGAAAAAACGAAAACTCTGGCTTAAAGATATGATATCAAAGCTAGAGAGCA
>QIHH01000082.1 GCA_003230195.1 Gammaproteobacteria bacterium | reverse complement strand
ATTTCAGCATCTTTAGTGATTTCATCGATCATGCATTCTCTCCGTTAGATACCAGCGTGCCTTCTTTTTCATTCATCACCACATCTTTTAATGCGCCAGACTTAGTAATATCAAATACTCTTAATGGCATATTATTATCACGACACAAAACGATCGCCGTCGCGTCCATCACCATCAGTTTTCGATGTAACACCTCATCATAAGTCAGCGTGTCGTAGCGTTCTGCATGTGGGTTTTTCCTTGGGTCATCTGAATAGATCCCATCGACCATAGTCGCTTTTAATACCGCATCGGCATTCACTTCTATTCCGCGCAAACTGGCTGCAGTATCAGTAGTGAAAAATGGATTGCCAGTACCAGCAGCAAAGATCACCACACGCCCTTTTTCAAGGTGACGGATCGCCTTACGACGAATGTAATCTTCACAGATTTGATTAATTTTAACAGCAGACATCACCCGCGCATATGCGCCATGATGTTCTAGCGCATCCTGCATTGCCAACGCGTTAATCACGGTCGACAACATGCCCATATGGTCGGCCGTGACACGATCCATGCCACATGCGGCAAGCGTTGCGCCGCGAGAAATATTGCCACCTCCCACTACCATCGCAACCTGTATCCCCAGCTTCACCAGTTCGCTAACATCAGTGGCGATACGATTCACCACCTCAGGCTCAATTCCGTGATCCCCATCGCCCATCAACGCTTCACCGCTCATTTTGAGCAGGATACGTTTATAAATAGGCTTGCCATTATTCATTGCGGCGTCAACAGTCCCTGGTGATGTCACTAATTTTAACTCCCTTTGACCTGCGCCATCACTTCTGCTGCAAAGTCTTCTGCTACTTTCTCAATCCCTTCGCCCACTTCCAGACGATCAAACCGAACAACCTTCGCAGCGTTCTTTTCTAACAGTTTAGCAACGGTGGTATCAGGGTCTTTTACAAACGCCTGCCCTTCGAGGGTGATTTCAGCGAGATACTTACGAATGCGCCCGGCGACCATCTTCTCTACAATTTCAGGTGGCTTACCACTTTCAGCTGCTTGAGCACTGAAAATTGCTTTTTCTTTCTCAAGTACATCCGCTGACACGTCATCAGCAGAAATCGCCAGTGGATTGCTCGCCGCAATGTGCATCGCAATATCCCTTGCCAGTGCAACGTCACCACCGTCCAGCTCAACAATCACGCCAATACGTACACCATGCAGGTAACCACCGACAATGCCAGCATCACTATTGTAATTAGCAAAACGACGCACATTGATGTTTTCACCAATTTTGGCAATCAACGCCATGCGTGTTTCATTAACCGTACCTTCAGCACCGTTCATTGGCCCTGTCAGTAGCGCATCCACATCCGCAGGCTGCGTTGTGGCAACAGTGTTAACCACCTGCGCGGCAAACTCAATGAAGCCATCCGCTTTAGCAACAAAATCAGTTTCACTGTTAATTTCAACTATCGCGCCGCTGTTACCATCTTCGCTTGCATGGAAAACAATCACCCCTTCAGCCGCCACACGACCCGCTTTTTTATCTGCCTTCGCCATACCAGACTTACGCATCTGTTCGATCGCAGCATCAATATCGCCGCCTGTCTCAACCAGCATCCTTTTACATTCCATCATTCCAGAGCCAGTACGCTCGCGGAGTTCTTTAACCTGCGCAGCTGTAATTCCCATCGCTTAAACCTCGTATTCTCTCAATATTCTAAATTCAATCAGACTTGAACATAGCACCGGGAACTGGCCCCGATGCTACTATCAGACAATCGCTTATGCGCTTGCCTCTGCAGCAGGAGCATCAGCATCAGCATCAGCATCAGCATCAGCCGCATTTTCGACTATCTTTTTGGCCGGTTTAGTTTTAACCGCTGCCGTTTTGACAGCACGCTTAGCTGCCTTTTCAACAGGGGCGGAATCAACTTCAACCAAGTCATCAGCCGCGCCATCACTAACCTGGCCACTGGAAGCACGTCCTTCCAGTGCAGCATCAGCAGCAGCTTGCAGATAGAGACCGATAGAACGGATCGCATCATCATTACCCGGAATGATGTAATCAAGGCCACCAGGATTATTATTGGTATCGACGATGCCAACAACCGGGATACCCAGTTTCTTTGCTTCGCTCACAGCAATTTTTTCGTAACCAACATCGATCACAAAGATTGCATCAGGCAGGCCGCCCATATCTTTAATACCACCAAGGTCGCGCTCTAGTTTTTCCATTTCACGGCTAAGGCCCAGCGCTTCTTTTTTATTGATACGCTCATGCTTGCCTTCAGCAAACAATGCTTCAAGCTCTTTCAGGCGTTTGATTGACTGCTTAACCGTCTTGAAATTGGTCAGCATTCCGCCCATCCAGCGCTGATTCACATAAGGCATGCCACAACGTAGCGCCTGCTCTTTAACCACTTCACGTGCGGCACGCTTGGTGCCAACAAAAAGAATCTTGCCGCGGTTAGCCGCAATCTTACCCACAAAATTCATTGCATCGTTGAACAGTGGCAGGGTCTTTTCAAGGTTAATAATATGGATTTTACTGCGCGCACCAAAGATGAACGGTGCCATCTTAGGGTCCCAGTAACGGGTCTGGTGGCCAAAATGGACACCGGCTTCCAGCATGTTGCGCATGGAAATTTTCGACATTCTAACTTCTCCTAATTTATGGGTTAGGCCTCCATACACCCCATGCATCAACCCGGCTCGCAGGCACCCAGACACATGTGACGATATATGTGAGTATTTAATAAATTTACAGATATGCTCGAAAGAACGCCTCAAAAACCACTCTAAAAACAAGGGATTAAGCAGGCACTCTCTCTCGAAGTTTTTTTACCTACGCGCGCTTTATACCACAAAAGCCAAAACACTACAATAAACAAGGACATCCGAGCCTACCGAGAATGTCGCATTGGCCTTCAAGCCAGATTCAGGATAGTATTCTAAGCAACTCAATCTTAAGCAAAAAACACCAAACATTATGGGGATGCCTCGAAATTTTGGTATTTTAACAAATTTAGCACGCAGGAAGCTATGACCGTCCAGATCAAAACCACCGAAGAAATCGAAAAAATGCGCCTCGCAGGGCGACTCGCCGCTGAGGTACTCGAAATGATCGCCCCTTTTGTCCTGCCCGGCGTCACCACTGATGAGCTAAATCAGCGCTGTCACGAATATATCGTCAACGAACAGCAAGCCATCCCTGCACCACTCAATTATCACGGTTTTCCTAAATCAATCTGCACCTCAGTCAATCATGTGGTGTGCCACGGCATTCCCAATAACAAGCCACTTAAAGAAGGTGATATCGTCAACATCGATATCACGGTGATTAAAAATGGCTACCACGGCGATACCAGCCAGATGTTTGGCGTTGGCGAAGTGTCAGAAAAGGCTAAACGCATCATGCGCATCAGCCACGAATGCTTGTTTAAAGGCATTGAGCTGGTTAAGCCGGGCACACGCCTGGGCGATATTGGCTTCGCCATTCAACATCACGCCGAGACGCTCAAGTGCACTGTTGTACGTGAATATTGCGGCCACGGCATTGGGATTGGATTTCATGAGCAACCACAGGTTCTGCATTACGGTAAACGCGGCTCAGGCATGCCACTAGAGAAGGGCATGACCTTTACCATCGAGCCGATGATCAATGTCGGTAAACGACACGTTAAACTACTGGATGATGACTGGACCGTCATCACCAAAGACCGCACCCTCACAGCACAATGGGAGCACACCATTCTGGTCACGGATGATGGCGTTGAAGTACTGACAAAACGATCCGACGAAAACTTCTAAATTCTTAATTTTAAAGAGCGAGCTGAGCGCGTGTTATCAGAGCAAATAGCAGAGATCGAACGCGCCTTCGAGGCCAATACAGCGCTATTGCAAACTTGCAGAGCCACCACTAAACAAGTAACCGAGGTGTTGCACGAACACCTTGATCGCAACACCGCGATTACCACCCTGATCCACGCCCGCGCCAATTTCACCGACCACCTGCTACAACTGGCATGGCAACATTTTATGCCAGCAGACGATGACGGTATCGCGCTCATTGCGGCCGGCGGGTATGGTCGCGGCGAACTACACCCCTGCTCAGATGTGGATGTATTGCTGTTACTCGCGCAGGAAAACCATCACGACTATCAACAAGCGTTAGGCACGCTCATCACGTTCTTCTGGGACATCGGCCTTGAAATCGGCCACAGCACGCGCACCATCAATGAGTGTATTGAGGAGGCAACACGCGACATCACCGTGATCACCAATCTGATCGAAACACGTCATCTAGCAGGCCCAAAAGAATTACTCGCGATACTACAGAGACGCATCGAGCCAGATGCAATTTGGTCAAGTGCCGCATTTTTCGAAGCCAAAGAAGAAGAGCAGCGCCTCCGCCACCTAAAATACCATGACGCCGCCTATAACCTGGAACCTAACGTCAAAGAAGGGCCGGGGGGACTGCGCGACCTGCAGATGATCTCATGGGTGACGCGACGCTACTTTAACTCAGAGTCACTCGACGCACTGGTCACCCATCAATTTCTGACCAGCGAGGAGTATGGTTCGTTGATCAAAGCACGCAACTTTTTATGGCGTGTACGCTTCGTCCTTCATCTGCACACAAAACGTAGCGAAGAGCGCCTGC
>QIHH01000104.1 GCA_003230195.1 Gammaproteobacteria bacterium | reverse complement strand
GCCAACTGTGCCTTTTGTCATGGTGCGACGGGAACTGGGCGCAATTGGGTCGGTAGTTTTTTACAGCCGCCGCCGCGTGACCTGAGCGATGGCGAAGCGATGGCTGCGATGAGTCATGAACGTTTGACGAAAGTGATCACCAATGGGCTTGCTGATACCACCATGTCAGCGTGGGGTGGTGTTTTGACGGTTGATGAAATCGATGCGGTGGCCGCTTATGTGATGCGTGCCTTTGTGCCGCACAGTGATAGTGATAATGTTCGGTAACGCATCGCAGTTTTTTTAATCTGCGTTGGTGTTTTCTCTCGCTTTCATGGCGTATCATAACGGGTTTGGTTTTTTAGAATAGAAGCGGATGGGTGTGATGAGTAGTAAACGGATCAAAGTGGCAGTGGTGGGTGGCACCGGTTATACCGGTGTTGAGTGCCTGCGCCTGCTGGTGAATCATCCCAATGTTGAAATTGTGGTGGTCACTTCACGCTCTGAAGCGGGGCAGCCTGTCTCTGATATGTACCCGAATCTGCGTGGTCACCTCGATCTTGCCTTTAGTGAGCCGACGGTTGCAACACTTGCCGCGGCCGATGTGGTCTTTTTCGCGACACCTAATGGTACTGCGATGAAAATGGTGCCTGCGCTGCTTGAGGCGGGAACGCGGGTGATCGATCTTGCGGCCGATTTCCGGATTAAAGATATTGCGTTATGGCAGCAGTGGTACGGTATGGAACACGCCTGCCCTGAGTTAGTGGCAGAGGCGGTTTATGGACTACCTGAAGTGAACCGCGAAGCAACGCGCACAGCGCGCCTGGTGGCTAACCCTGGCTGTTATCCAACGGCGTGCCAGCTTGGGTTTTTGCCGTTGATCGAAAATGGCCTAGCGGCGACTGATAACTTGATTGCCGATGTTAAATCTGGCGTGAGTGGTGCAGGGAGGCAGGCGAATGTCGGTACGCTATTATGTGAGACGACTGAAAGCATGCGTGCTTATGCCGTTGCCGGGCATCGCCATCTGCCAGAAGTGAGACAGGGATTGGCAATTGCGGCGAAGGGTGAAGTGAGCCTGACATTTGTGCCGCATTTAACGCCGATGGTGCGCGGTATTCACGCAACACTTTATGCTAACGTGAATGACCACGCTGCCGATCTACAGACATTGTATGAGGCGCGTTATAAAGATGAACCGTTTGTTGATGTGCTGCCTGAAGGTACTCTTCCTGAAACGCGTTCAGTGAAGGGCAGCAACATGTGCAGAATTGCGCTGGTGCGTCCTCAGGGACAGGACGTGGTGGTGGTGCTGTCAGTGATCGATAACCTGATGAAAGGGGCTGCTGGGCAGGCGCTTCACAATATGAATATTATGTTTGGTCTTGATGAACGTAGCGGGCTGAATTCAGTTGCATTAATGCCTTAAAACTGGGCGAATAGGATTTTCAACTTGAACAATCAAGGGTTCTAACGGGTGGCAGTGAAAGGTTCAAGGCCTGTTGTTGTTAAGCATTACCATCCGCTTAAAAAATCATTATGCTATGTCGCTGCTGTGCTTGTGTTGCTGGTGGGCGGCTGGTTATTGTTTGATTATGGTTTGAGCCGTGCTGGTTTTGACAGGGCGCAAGCGAATGAGGAACGTGACCTCTTGAGAGATCGTATTCAGCAGCTTGAGGCCGAAGTGACTACTTTGAGCGCGCAAACAGCGGTTCATAAGCGCGCCCGTGAGATTGATCGACATGCCTATGATCAGGTCGATAATTTGCTGAAGGCGCAGCAGAGTGAGGTGCTGGAGCTGAAGGGAGAGGTGATTTTTTATCGTGGTATCGTTGGTTCTTCTGATCAGGTGCGTGGCTTGCAAATCCTTAGTTTTCGACTTGAGAGCAATGGTGGTGAGCGCAATTACCGTTATCGATTGATCGTAAACCAGTTGGAGAAAAGTAATCGAGTGATCAAAGGGCGGGTAACACTATCGATTATTGGTTTGCAGGGTGATGAACAGGTTGTGCTGTCTCATGCGAAAGCAACTAAACGAGAAGCGGTGGGAGAGCTATTTCGTTTTAAGTATTTTCAGGAACTTGATGGTGATATTGTGCTGCCAGAAGGGTTTGTGCCGTTAAGGATAAAGGTGAAGGCGAAATCGAGCGGTAAAAAGTCGAAGTCGATTGAGCGTATCTATAACTGGTCAGAGCTGGCGGGTTGAGAACAGGCGAATTTTAAGGAGAAGAGCGTTATGTGGGGCGGTGAAAAACAGAAGCCAGAGAAAGTCGATACTCTGATTGGGCAGCAGACTGAACTACGAGGTGATGTCGTCTTTAGCGGTGGTTTGCATGTGGACGGCAAGATTAAAGGCAGCGTGATTGCCGAAGAGGGTGGGCCTGCGGTGCTGGTGTTGAGTGAGCATGGCATGATTGAAGGGGAAATCCGAGTCCCTTATATTGTGGTCAATGGTGTTGTGATCGGCGATATTCATGTGCAGGAGACGGCTGAATTAGCGCCACAAGCACGTGTCACCGGGAATGTTTATTACAATCGCATCGAGATGTCGATGGGTGCTGAAGTGAACGGTAATCTGGTGCATCTGGAGGAGCCCGCAAAAGAGTGTGATGTTGCTACCTCTGCTGGAGTTCAGGAATTGGCTTCGGAAGCGGAGTCTTAAATATATTTTATATTCTTGACCAAAGAAGTAGGGTATGGGATAATCGAGTAAAATCAATGCGCATTAAGGAATTTATTAAATGAGTGCTGTATCACCAGAGATGCCCCCGCCACCACCTTCCCTTGTTTTCACTGATAATGCTGCGGCAAAGGTGAAAACGCTGATTGAGGAAGAGGGGAATGATGCACTGAAACTGCGCGTGTTTATTTCGGGCGGTGGTTGTTCAGGTTTTCAGTACGGTTTCACCTTTGATGAAGAGACCAATGATGGTGATACCGAGATTGAAAATGCCGGCGTGACACTGCTGGTTGACCCGATGAGCTTTCAATATTTGACAGGTGCTGAGATCGATTATACGGAAGGTCTAGAAGGGGCGCAGTTTGTGATTCGTAACCCGAATGCGACCACTACCTGTGGTTGTGGCTCATCCTTTTCAGTTTAACCTGCGCTGAATAGCGACACCTGAGTTTTATAATTTGTGATTCAAAAAGGGAGCCCGTGGCTCCCTTTTTATTTGTGCTGGATTTACTTTGAGCGCACTATTTTTGAGTGTTAGCGGGATAAATTGCGCCAAGTACAACCGGGTGTGATGCGCCAGTAACGGCGGGTAGATTACCTGGCTTTCCTTCCAATGTCTGTTTCGCTAGCCATGCAAAGGCGATCGCCTCTACCCAGTCTGGTGAAATACCGAGTGGTTCGGTTGTTTCCACGGTATGCGAGGGAAGTGCTGCCTGTAGCATTCTCATCAGTGTTTGGTTATGTGCACCGCCGCCACAGACAAATGTTGCCTGTGCATCTGGACAATACTCTGTGATGGCCTGCGCGATAGAGGTGGCGGTAAGCTGGCAAAGCGTTGCTTGAACGGATGCGGCAGAAAGCGATGTTGAGTGTGTTTCCAGTTGTCGCTCTAGCCATTCGATATTGAAATGTTCGCGCCCGGTGCTTTTGGGTGACGGTTGCATAAAGAAGGCATCTTGCAGCATCTGGTCTAATAACACCTGGTCGACTTCGCCTTGTTTCCCCCATGCCCCATTTTCATCAAATGGCTGTTTGAGGTGGCGCATGGCCCATCCATCCATCAGCATATTACCGGGGCCGGTATCGAAACCGTTAACGACATCCTGTGGTGAGGCGGGAAGATAGGTGATATTGGCGATGCCACCAATGTTTACAATTACACGATTTTGTTGCTTGTCGTGGAATACTGCGTTATGAAAGGCAGGCACCAGTGGCGCACCTTCTCCACCAGCCGCTAGATCACGACGGCGAAAATCGGCAACGGTAGTGATGCCCGTATGTTCGGCAATGAGGTTGGCATCACCTATCTGGAGTGAATAGTGACTCTCAGGATAGTGACGAACTGTCTGTCCGTGGCTGCCGATGGCGCGTATCTCAGTCGCATTGACACCTGCTTTCTTTAGTAGTTTCATCGTGGCTTCTGCAAACAGGTTGCCCAGCTGATGGTCTAGCATCAGCATCATCGTGAGTTCGTTATGGCATCCTTGACTCAGCATTAACAGTTGTTGGCGAAGTTTGGAATCGATCGGATGGCTATGAGTGGTAACTAGTTCAGGTTGACCGCTGAAGTCGACCAGCGCAGCGTCGATTGCGTCGATGCTAGTGCCTGACATTAGACCGATGAAGAGCGCGCTCATATGTTAGTCGCGCCTAGTCGTTTAATGCAATGGTGTTGCGTTTAAGTGCATTGAGCTGGGCAAGGAAGGGCTGGCTCTTTTTATTGAAATCTGCACGATATTTTTTGGGGAGTGGCCCAGCATCCGGGAGCTTAACCGTGAGCGGGTTGCGTACCGCCCCATTGAGCCTGAATTCATAATGTAGATGAGGGCCGGTGGCGAGGCCAGTGCTGCCGACATAACCGATAACCTGCCCCTGTTTAACGCGCTTGCCATTTTTCATGCCGCGTGCGTAGTTATTCATATGGGCGTAACGAGTGCTGTAACGGCTGCCGTGCTGGATGATAATGGTTTTGCCGTAACCCCCTTTGCGTCCGCGGTGCACAATTTTCCCGTCGCCAGTGGCGCGAATTGGC
>QIHH01000050.1 GCA_003230195.1 Gammaproteobacteria bacterium | reverse complement strand
AGAAGACGCTGGATGAGTGTCAGCGACAGATTAAATCGTTGAGTGCAGAGCGGGATGGACTCGCTATCTATTTTGGCGAAATTTGTGCCGATTTGTGGCGGCAGCGGATTGCGGAAATTGAGCATGAATTGGCTGTTGTTCGTCAGCAGCTGGCTGAGCTGCGTCGCCAGGAAGGTGATGCAACAGAGCAGGTGGAGCAACGCCATGCTGATTATGTTCAGGCAGGTGGCGATCGGGTCGAAGTGGCCAGGGATAAATTGGAACAGGCGAAACGCCGTTTAGGTGAGGTGAGCGCCGCTGCTGGAAAATATCAAAAAAATGCAAGAGCAGTCGGTCTCAATGATGCACTGAGTGAAGATGTATTTTTGGAAAATCAAAAACAAATACAGAACATGCAACTCTCTTTCAAAGACCAGGCGGATACGTTCATCGATGCGCTGACAGAGGCGGGGCGTAAGTTGTATGAGGTAAAAGAAAAGCTTGAACTCTTACAGAAACAGATTTCAGGAATAGAGGCGCACCCAGGATCAAACATAGATTTTAATTACCAAAAATTAAGAAACGATATTGTTGATAGCCTTAGTCTTGATAGAGATAGTTTGATGTTTGTTGGTGAGTTAGTCGATGTAAAACAAGATCAACGCTCATGGCATGGGGCAATCGAAAGGGCGCTTGGAGGGCGTCGAACAGCGTTAATTGTGCCCGAAGATTGTTATCGGCTGGTGACTCGCTGGTTGAATGATCAACATACCGGGTTGAATGTAACCGTTCAGGTCGCATCGCAAGTCTCGGGCCAGGCACAATTTAAAGACGATGGTTATCTTAGAAAGTTAGCGTGGCTGGATCATCCCTATCGCGAGTGGTTGAAGCATTATCTCGCACGTTCAGATCTTCATTGTGTTGATGCAGTCAAAGAGCTGAATGACACTCCTTTTTCAATGACGCGAGAAGGCTTGTTTCAATATGAAAAGAGACGATTTAATAAAAATGACAGAGCGCGGGTTGATAATCAGCGTAGCTGGCAATTAGGCTTTTCGAACAAATCCAGATTATCAATTCTTAAACAAGATGAACGGGCATTAAAAATCCATATAGGGCTGCTTGATAAAGCGGTAAGCGTTGCTCGTGAAAATCATGATAATTGTCAATCTAGTGTTCGTTTATGGCTGAAACTTGCTGAGGTTCAGTGGGATGAAATCGATGTGCCCCGTTGGCAGTACCAGGCTGAACAGGCCCAGACGGTGCTTGATAATTTGACTCGCGCTGGCAGTGATTTAGAAAAGGCACAGCAAGCATGGGATGAGGCAAAGGAGAAGCTTAAGGCGATCCAGGATGATAAAGATGTAGCGCAAAAATCAGAGGGGACGATTGAAAACAGGCAGGCAGACGCGCAGTTGCAACTGGAAAAGGCCAATCGTGCCGCAGCAGCCGGGTTAGCGGATGGTGTTCGTGAAGCACTGCAGGAAAGAGTGGCTGAACTGGACGCGCTGGATATTGATCGCATGGCCTTCGTTGAACAGCAGCACCGGCGTGATATTGAGAGTGCGTTGGGCCGGATAAACAACAAGCATCAGTCTGCGCAAAACCGTGCCACTGGTATCATGTCTTCGTTCCGCACCGGATGGGAGGTGGTCGCCGCAGAATGGCGGGCCGACATGAGCAGTTTGCCCCAGTACCTTGAACATCTGTTACAGCTTGAACAGGAAGGGCTGCCTGCATTGGTAGAACAGTTTCAGGCACGTTTGACCAAGTGTGCGCTGCAATCCCTGGCAGGAATACGCTCCAGCATGGATTCAGAGCGGGAAGAGATTAACGATCGTATCGATACGATCAACCGAGTGCTGAAGCGCACCGAATTTCGTCAGGGCAGTCACCTGAAGCTTCGCACCAAGAGGGATCGCTATCCCCATGTAGATGAATTCAATCGCCAATTAACACGTGTGCTGGGTAATCATAGTGACGATGATGAGGCGCGTTTTCAGCAGCTTAAAGCGGTGATTGAACTGCTGGATAAAGCCAGCAACCCAACAACGGCCAATACATTGGAGAGTCAGCGCCTGCTCGACCCCCGCTTTCAACTCTCCTTTTTTGCTGAAGAGCTGGACTCCCAAAATGGCGACGTGCGGGATGTGTTGCACTCCTCCAGTGGCAAGTCTGGCGGAGAAAAAGAGTCGTTTGCCGGCACCATCGTGGCGGCCAGTCTGGCTTATGTGCTGACGCCGGATGGTTGCGACCGTCCTATCTATAGCACGGTGTTTTTGGATGAAGCTTTCTCCAATACTGCGGAGGCAGTGAGTCGCCGGGTGTTACGGGTATTTCAGGAGCTAAAGATTCATGTCAATCTGATAACGCCCTACAAAAATCTTAACCTAGCTCGTGAGTCGGCCCGTTCATTATTGATTGCCGAGCGCAATAGCAATACCCATGAGAGCCATCTCTGTGAAGTGACCTGGGAAGAAATTGATCGCCAGTTAGCACAGCATCGCCAGAATAAGATCAAAAACGAGGCTCAATCAATAGGAGTAGAGTTGGACGCCGTGTCATGAAAAACTGGGGTTTATTGCCGGACGAGGTGAGAAACAGGCTGAGAACAACAGAGTGGGACCATGCTCAGCATCTGAAAAAACGGCTTTTGGGCGAGCGCCTGTTCCCCATTACCATTAATCTTCGCCCGCCTTCAGGCAGACAGGCGCTGGATGATCTGACTGGGTTCCATGCCTTTATCGATGCCTGGCAGGCATGGCCAAAGCAAAGTCAGCTAACCTAGCAACAGATTCAATACGCCCAGTTGGGCGAGAAACGTGTGCCATCACAGTTAACCCTTGGCGCGATCCAAGCATTAATTGAATTCATCGGTGGTGATGCTGAAAAGCGCAGCCAGCAGTGGCAACAGCGTATCTCTCCTATTTTGGATATTAGCCAGCAACTTTACCCCGTGCTGATTAAACAACTCAAAAAACTGGAGTCTTTGAGCCTGGATGAGGCACAGATGATCGCCCAGCTCTTGCCTCAATTATCTCAAGGAATGGGGCGAGGGGGTTACCTGCGCGCCTTGCCGGTTATTGGTGTGGATACCAAGTTTATGGAAATCCATCAGTCATTTATTGCCCCGTTGCTGGATGTTTTGCATAACGGCGCAATCAGTGAGCATAGCGGTTTAATGGCATGGCTGGATTGTATTGAGGTTCCGGCTGACTGGCTTTTGGTCAGACCGCTTTGCCCTGCAACAACACAAGCGATGGGCGGTGTTTCCATTTTGCGGATTCCTAGCGCGACGCTACTTTCAACTCCGCTACCTGGAGAACGTCTTATCGTGGTGGAAAATGATCAATCGGGTTATGCCTTACCCGCACTGTCTGACACAGTTGCTGTCATTGGCGGTGGTCGAAATTTGGCCTGGATGGCAGCACGCTGGTTACGCCAAAAACGGATTGCTTATTGGGGGGACCTGGACAGTTGGGGTTTTCTCTTTCTGTCTGAAGCTCGGCAACATCAGTCTCACGTTGAAAGCCTGCTGATGGATCGGGAGACGCTCCTGAGTCATCGCAAGCGCATGGTGGAAGAGCCAGATTCTTATCCAGGTTTGCCTGAGTGTCTCACTGAGGCCGAGCGAATGATGTTCGAGGAAATCAGAGATGGGACGCATGGTAATACCCGTTTGGAGCAAGAACGACTATCGGCTGATCATATATTGAACCGACTCTTGTCCTGGTAAGGTAATCCTCTCCTGCGGAGGAGTTTGTTTCTGGTGCGAAGGGTTGTGCTTGCGGCAACTGCCACTTAATATTGGAATTAATCGGACAGCCATAATAAAGAGCTCTTACGATGGATGTCCTATTTGTCCTGTGATTGTGGGAATCTAAGAGCAATCAATCCTTTTCAACAATTGGCAGGTTGTTTGGATGTGTAACTCCGCAAGAATCGTTTCACCGATTTTTTCGGCGTAATGGAGAGCTTCTGCATGAGTGAAAACGGCACATGCGCAATCCGGTGTTCACTCCTAATGTGATCAACCATCTTAAGCCATAGCTGCGCAGTCATCTGTGCATCGGCTAAAGCACGATGAAACGTGCCATCATTGGGGATATTGGCATACTCCACTAGAGTGCCCAGCTTGTGGTTATCCGCCTGCTGATAAATTCGCCGTGCCACCAACATGGAACAGGCAAACTCCCCACAGCACTTGCGCTTAACTCTTTTCAGCTCAGCATCAAGAAAACGCCTATCAAAAGAAGCATTATGTGCCACCAAAGCCGCACCGCCGGCAAAGTCAGCAAACGCCGCCATCACTTCGCCGCAGGGCGGTGCCGTCTTCAGCATAGTGTTGGTGATGCCGGTGTAATCCTCAATAAAAGCACTGATGCGCCTGCCCGGATTCATCAAACCCTGAAACTGGTCAACCATCGCACCTTGCTCAATCTTCACCGCGCCAATCTCAATAGCGCGATCACCGTAATCAGGAGAGAGGCCCGTGGTCTCGAAATCGAGAACGATGACGGTATTGGCAGACTTGAGGAGCCTGGATGACATATCAATTTATCCCTTTCCGGCGAGCATGTGCATCACCAGTCGTATCAAGACTTCTTTCTGCCTTGGATCGGACTCGGCAATCAACAGAGTCAGCGCCGCCAGGCCGGTATCGTTGATAACGGCATTGCCGACCGCATCCAGCAAGCGGCCATTGCGATGCAGGAAATCGACAAACAAAAACGCGCCACTACGTTTATTGCCATCGCTGAAGGGATGATTCTTCACCACAAAATAGAGTAAATGTGCCG
>QIHH01000128.1 GCA_003230195.1 Gammaproteobacteria bacterium | reverse complement strand
AATTGGAACTGGAGCCGCCGGAGGTAAATGGAAGAGATTCTCAACATGCACGGAAGTTCCATGCAATTCCTTAACCGGACACTGCTGATTATTTATAACTATTCAGCCTAGTAGAAGATGGCTATGTAACTGTTTAGTTTGCTTCTGAAATTTGTCAGTTTCTTTATGCCCTCGGGTGCAAGGCAAAAAATATGAGTTTACAAATGTAAATGATCATTTTTCAATGTAGAAATAGCAGATTTCAGGAGTAAGCTGAATAGTTACGATTATTTTATGTTTTGAACACTAATATCAGTGCTTAGATAGCACGATGATTTAGTCGTGGAAATAAATGGTCTCTGTCTATATCGGTAGGAAAATCATTTAATCGCACGCGCTGGGTATTTAAGATTTAGCAATTCTGGCCGAAATCTAAAATAACAATATGTAGTATCCTAACGTCAATTAATAAACTATATATGGTGTTATTGAGGTTAATTACTTCAACCGATGGGGCATATGAAATGACAAATCGTGATTTGAATCTAATGGTCGGTGTGGGGCTTCAATTAGAGAAAGATGGCAGTGGCACACGTTATTTTGTCGAGTTATTGGGGTATAGCGTGGGTGAAGGAGTAATTATTTCCGCGCCTTTGGAGCATGATAATCGATTGTCGTTAGTGACGGGGGATGAAGTGACAGTGCGTTATCTCGGAGGCATAAGCCAGTACGCCTTTAAAACACAGGTAACACATATTTCAACAACCCCTTATCTGCATGTCCACCTTCAATATCCAAGTGGTATCGAGGCGGCCATGACACGTCGTGCAGTACGCATGCCAGTGAAAGAACCGGTGATCAGACTAGCGATGAACGACGATGGCCATAAATTGCTGGTAGAAATGAAGAATATTAGTCTTGGTGGTGCTAGCCTTGTTTCCCCCGTAAAACTGAGTGGTTTGGGTGAGCGCTTTAGTATCGATATGCCAACCATGTCGCCAGACAATAAAAAGGCCGTTACCCTACCCTGTGTGGTAAGGCATATTTCAACGCAATATCAAAGTGAAATCCCTATCTATCACCATGGCGTAGAATTTATCGATGTGGATAGTCTTGCTAGAGACTTTATCGGGCGCTATATCGAGCACCGTTCAACCGGGTAGTCTCCATAGTTTTCAGGTGTATCATTTCTACCCTGATGCGCCTAGAAACTACATCGCAAGATGCTAAATCTTATGACGTCACTTATACTCAGTAGACATTACGACGATAGCATCATAAAAAATGATAAAACCGAACAGTACATGGCTAGTTTTAATTTTATTTTCATTGATATCAACTGGATGTAAACCCATCGTAAATTATTTTTCCTTTCACCCAGATAAGGTCAATGTCATTGCAACAGAAGACCTACCAGCCAATGTAGAAGAAATTACGATCACTACGGAAGACAAGGTGAAGATCATCTCACTTTACCTGCTCTCGACTGGGTCTGAAAAACTGCTAATCTATTTTCATGGCAATGCAGGTAATATTTACCATCGAATCCCGGACCTTCTTCACCTCCAAAAATCTGGTTTCAATATTATCGGCGTCAGTTATCGAGGTTACGGAAAAAGTGAAGGTAGCCCTTCCGAGGCGGGCATTTACCTGGATGGCAAGGCGGTCTATCAATATGCGCTTGAAGAACTTGGTTTCTCAGCAGAAAATATCATTATTCTTGGACGTTCAATCGGCTCGACCGTGGCGACAAATCTCGCGCAACATAAAAACCTGCATGGACTAATTCTCGTTACGCCGCTATCTAACGGAAAGGGGCAAGCCGAAGCGAGCGGGCTAGGGTTGATTTCTACATTTGCAGGTGATGCATTTGATAACTTGACAAAAATAGACAACCTTAACTCACCATTGCTAGTGATTCACGGTACTCAAGATCGCGTTGTTCCCTTTTTAATGGGCGAGGCAATATTCAGCCGAGCAAAAACAGAAAAGAAATTCATCAAAATTGAGGGGGCTAGCCACAATGATCTACAAAGTGCCTATTCAAAGAAATATTGGATGCCAATACTTAAATTTATGAATGATGGCGTGACGGAGCAACGATAAAAGCAATTATGAGAACCCTCTCTGGTTCAATGCACTAACGAAACACAAAGTTAAATTGCAGCGAGTCAATGTTATCACTCATGATATCTTCACCACGAACAGTGAGTCGTTAGATCAGACCGTAACCAATACAACTAATCATTCGAGTCATGCTTATCTTGCATCTCCTTCATCTTTTTTTGCCACATGCCATAAGCCATGGCACCAAAACAGATAAATAGCAATGGAAACATTAAGGCATTCATGAGTGGTGCAATCGAATCCATGCCAATCACATTAAGCAGCATCGTTAATAGCGGCGTGAATAGAAAGACGGTGACAATCAATGCCCCTTTTAGGCCGTTAAAAACAAGTCTATCTGCTTGCGTCACTGGCTTCTCTTTTTTTTCTTCAGTCGTCATAAAGCGCTACTCCTGATTACCATCCATTTAAAATAGATAAAGGTCGCTAACCAAACCCCTGCATCTCATCCATTAGTTGTGGCAGCCATGTTACAACATCCGGGAAGGCGATCAACAAACCCAACACTGACAATTGAATAGTGATAAACGGAACGACCCCTCGATAGATTTGCGTAATCTTCACCGCCGGAGGAGCCACCGCTTTTAGATAAAAGAGCGAAAAACCAAACGGTGGGGTAAGAAATGAGGTCTGTAGGTTTATCGCAATCAGGATTGCAAACCATACGGGGTCAATATCCATCATGATCGCAATCGGTGCAATAATCGGCACCACCACAAAACAGATTTCGATAAAGTCTAAAAAGAAACCCAGTATAAAGACAACCAGCATGCTGACCAATAGAAAGCCCCATACTCCACCGGGTAGTTCCGTCATGAGGTCTTCAACCAGCATGTCACCACCCATGCCACGGAAGACCAGACCAAATGCTGTCGCACCAATCAGAATCAAAAATACCATGCTGGTCATGCGTGTAGTTTGCCGCATGGTGCCTTGCAGCTTAGGCATCGTCAGGCGGCGACGCAGGATCGCTAATATCATCGCCCCCAACGCACCCACTGCTGCAGATTCAGTGGGCGATGCAATCCCAAAGAAGATCGAGCCCAATACTGCCACCACTAATAATAATGGAGGCACCAAGCTTGTAATCACTGCTATCCATAGGCTGCTATCACCACGCTCGGCCTGTAGCTTTTTTACATCGATCGCGGGGGCATACTCCGGTTTTCGCCACGCCACAATCATGATAAAGACGATAAACAAGGTGATCAATAAAAAGCCAGGCACGACTGCACCGGCAAAGAGTTGACCAACCGGCACACCAATAACATCCGCCAACAAGATCAACACAATGCTCGGTGGAATGATCTGCCCCAGAGTACCAGAGGCGGCAATGGTGCCGGTGGCAAGCTCGGTACGGTAACCATGCTTTAATAGTGCAGGCAGTGCGATCACACCCATCGCCACCACGGTTGCGCCGACCACTCCGGTGGTAGCTGCGAGTAACGCACCGACAATCACAATCGATACCGCAAGGCCGCCACGCACACGGCCAAATAACATCCCCATTGTCTCCAGTAACTCTTCAGCAATACCGGACTTCTCCAGCATGATCCCCATAAAAATAAATAGCGGTACGGCAAGCAGCGTGAAGTTGGTCATCACCCCCCAGATGCGCATCGGTAGTAGTTCGAAAAATTCAAAACCAAGAAAGATGCCACCAAACACCATCGAGACCGCACCCAAGGTAAAGGCAACTGGGAAACCAATCATCAGCGCAGCAATCACGACGCCGAACATAATCAACGCCCAGACTTCCATCTCCATCAGCCGTCTTGCTCCTGCGAAACTTGATGTGTGCCCGCATTCGCTCCCACTTTGCCTGCGGTAATTTGCTGCACGCTACGAATGATGATTGCAACGCCCTGCACCGCTAACAATACAAAGCAAAGCGGAATCATCATTTTGATGAGGTAACGGTAAGGCAGCCCGCCGGGATCAGGTGAATGTTCATTCAACTCATATGAGTTTTCGACAAACGGCCATGCACTAACAATGATCAAGATGCAAAATGGCAGTAGAAAAAATAGCGTGCCGAATAGATCAACCCAGGCACGGCGACGCTCACTCATCCAGCGTGCGTGATAGATTAGATCAACCCTCACATGCTCATCATGTTTTAAGGTATAGGCCGCGCCCAATAGAAAGATCAGTGCAAAGAGATGCCACTCTAGCTCCTGCAGTGCGACTGAGCCATCCTGAAAAAGATAGCGCATCGTCACGTCATAACTGACCAGCAGCACCAATGCCAATGTTAACCAAGAGACACAGCGCCCACTCCACTCACCAAAGCACTCGATGCCCCTAGCCAACGGGACTAACCGCGACAGTCCACTTTTATTCTCTATTGTCATGAAACATTTTAACCTGCAATCGCAGCCAAACGACTCATCGGTAACTGACCCTGGTACTTAATGGTGTAGATCCCTTGCGGGTTTGGCGTGCCAATAAAGCGTAGCCCCTGACGCAGGTCATTGCGGTTTTTATCACGCAGCTCTATTGTACCCGCAAAGACATATTCACCTGTTGGCTGTAAAATTAATGTGCCATTCACTTTCATCGGCCCATCAAGGTCACGTATCACACCGTTGATGGTACCATCCACCGTATTCAATATCATTTCAAAATCACCGAAAGAGGTGTTGTTCAAGTCAACGCCAGCATCATGCCAGGTCAGCTTTCCTTCAA
>QIHH01000265.1 GCA_003230195.1 Gammaproteobacteria bacterium | reverse complement strand
TAGTTTTTTGTGGTTCATTTGATTACTCATTATTTTACCTTTCGTTAGGTTACTGATAATGAGCAGTTACACAATTGTTTTTACAGCCTCAACACAAAACGAATAAAGGCTCCTTGGGCGTTCCAAACAAGTGAACTCACTCTGTTATTCGAAATACTATGACGTGGTCAATTTTTTGTGGTGCCCCAGTTAAGCCGCATTTTCATTTCCAATAATTTTTGTTTATAGTCATAGAAGCTCATGTAATCCAATTAGGCATGAAGTCTCATAGAGTATTCTAAAATTAATACCCAGGATTTTCGATGTTTTCGTCTATGTATCGCCTTGATCTGTTACCAGACTAATCGCATCCAGTTTGAACTCTTTCGAATACTTCTTTCGTGCCGCCATTTTTACTTTTCTCAGTTATGATAATCATCCTTAACTGAGGTACTCAAATCTATTGAGCCACATCAATGTGTGCCATCTACATCTTTAAGCACTGCCATCAAAGCATTAAAGTTATTGGTTTCATCAAATAAGGCATCAGCACGCTGCTGAGCGCGTAACACCAACGATCTTTTAAATGCATCATCATCATACAAACGAGCAAGCGACTCCGCCAACGCAGCCGCATCACCAGGTGGAATTAACAGGCCGCTTTCATTATCGATAATGATTTCGGGCACACCACCCGCATTGGTACCAATCACCGCCACACCTGCACGCATCGCCTCCACCAGTACAAGGCCAAACGTTTCGCAATAGGTTAATAAAGTGATGGCATCAAAACAGGGCATGATCTCCATCGGGTGATGGATGAAATCAACAAATTCGAACCGATCTGATAGCGCTTTTTTTTCGATCGTCTGCTTTAACTGATCAGCATAGTCCTGATCCATCACGTGGCCGATAATCGTTGCACTAACATCCAGTCCACGTTCGACCAGTACAGCCACCGCCTCAACCAGTAGATGCTGACCTTTGCCATGTTCAACCCGTCCAAACATACCGATATTAAATACGTGATTATTGGCAACCCCTTTAAACTGCGCGCAACGCTCAGCTGCCTTATCAGCATTCACTGCTGCCACACCTAAATAAAGCAGCTTGATCTGCGATGGTGCTAATGGGAAATACATCAACGCCTCTTGTCGCACCTGATTACTAACCGTTAAAACTAGGTCTAACTGGCCATAAATAAAACGATGGTAACGATCTTTTTTATGGCGCGTGATCGCCATGTGGCGAGTATAGACTAGCATCGGTTTTCGCTTTGCGAAATATTTGGCGATTGCTACAAAAGGCTGATCGTTACCCCAGTGAAAATGAATAAGATCAATTTCATTGTCGTCGATATAGCGCGCCAGCTTAAGCGCACTAAACAGTGGCAAGGCCTTAAAGTGCCAGTTCAGATAGAGCGCCCTCACTCCACCATCTGCCACGCATTCTGCGATGCAGCTATTCTCCTGAGCAACTAAATGACAATTAATACCGGCCTCATCTGCCAAAAAGCGTGCCTCTCGCCGTGCATGAAGTTCAAGCCCACCTCGCCCACTCGAGGTGCATACCACCAATATATTCATCTCATCCACCACATAAAACGTCGCTATTTAGCGGCGTAAAATAACATAGGTATCGCAACTCAAGTTCATGTTTTTCTCGCCAGTCAAGCATAATCCTTACGAATCGAGACACACTCATCACCACCCATATCCAGTTCACGGCAAATGGAAGGCCGACGATCATAAATTGTGCAATTCATGGTATTTCGATCTAAGGCCGCACACCAGCCATCCTTAAGGCGATGCATCCTGCCACCACCCCACTGGTCAAACTCGACAAACTGCTCCGGCACGCCCGTATCAGCAAGCAGCAGCACCTCCAGACGACAACAGATCGCCTCACACTTTGAGCATGAGACATCCGAATCGATAGTAACGTCTATTTCCATTGGGTTTTTATTATATCTTCAAACACCCTTAGCCACACAACAGGATAAATCAAACGACAGTTAATTAAACTGGAAATTTGAAGGAAGCGAATAGATCAGAGGAAGAAAGGTTCTCAGTATCAGCCCCTGATACGAGATGCCACGACGATGTTGTCAGCAATTTAAATTAAGACCCTAACGCAGCTCACTCTTAAATATTTTCTGCGTAACAGCAGCAGGAAGCGTTGTCGCTTCAATATCCGACTGAGACCATAAGATCAAAGCATCTCCCAGCGCGGCAGAATTATCCATTGCAATCACCGGACCTGAAGATACAGATGCGGGAGAACAATCAGCACCTCTTGCATCACAGTCTATTGGTGACGAAATCTCAGAGCTAATGGCGTCCATCACCCCTTTTGGGTTCCGCCATACCGATTCGCTAACGCGATATTCACTTTTATAAACCGAATTTTTAAATCCATCAAACTGCCGCCAGACGATAATCGCATCGCCATTATCCGCCATCGCCACATCATAATCGGCAACCCCATAGTCATCATCTAGGCCAATGTTATCAGCAAGGCTTGTCGGGTGTGTCCATTCACCGGCGCGATACTCACTCTTAAAGATACGCTGTTTCCTTGAAACGTCTTCCTGCCGCCAGGTAATCATTGCCTCGCCACTCTCATTCATGACAACATCAGGACTGTGCACATTTAAACCGCTCTGGCTAATGTTATCGAACTGGTCAACAGGGCCAAGCCAAGACCAGGCCAGAATATCAGGACCGGGTGGGTCAGGTACCAGCCTCGCCCGATACTCACTTTTGAAGACATGGGTAATATCAACGGGGAGAGCGCCGGGGAAATAAGGATGCGGTTGAGTCTCCGGCACTGCCTGTTCCCAGACAACTATTGCATTGCCATTGTTATCCATCGCCACCCTAGGTCTCGACAGGTTATCCGATATAAATGGTGTAATACTATCACTATCACTATCATTAGGAAAAAATTGAGGATCAGGTACTGCAGACCAGACACCATTACGATACTCTCGCCGATGAATTAAAAAGGCACCAAAAGTCCCCCCCGAATGTTGTCGCCACACAACCACAGCATCATCACTCCCCGTAGCAGGATTTCTACCCATCGCCACGGCCGGTGTGAAGCGCACTGGACGGCCCGTCTGACTAAAGGTATCAGCCGAACGTGACACTGGGTGGTCCCAGCTACCCGCACGATATTCACTCACATAAAGCTGGGGGCCATCAATATTCAGCCCCACACCAGAATGCTGGGTCCAGGCAATAATGGCGTTCCCACGATCATCCATTGCTACCTGAGGATCATCATAAATGAACGAACCCAGTGGGTTTATATAAGACCCCGGTGTTAATCCCGTAGGGTGACTCCATATATTCGCTCGATACTCACTCATAAACAGCTGAGAATTATTACCACGACTATCCTTTTGTGACCATACAATAACCACCTCATCAAATGTATTAGACTGATCACGCCCCATCACCACCTGCGGATTCATGGCACTTTGTCCCGTGAAACTAATGTGATCATTTAAATCTACAGGATGCGTCCATGCATTTGGAGTGGTCATATTATAATCACTCATGTAAATTTGAGTTTTGGGCAGGACATTAGGGGGAAGGGGAGATCCGTCAAACTGATGCCAAACCACAACGGCATTACCGTTATCATCCATCGCGATCTGAGGAGCCGTGGCATTTTCACCATCAGGACTGATATTCACCGCCAGATGAGCAGGGTGAACCCAGCTATCTGAAACACAGTTCACACTAACATTCGCGACATCACTATTCAGTGTGCCAGTTCCGTTTGAGACAGTACAATCTTGATTAGCTGGCTCATTATAGACAGCGACCTGATACTCGGTGCCACTCATCAAATCGGTCGGAAAGGTATAAGGACTATCAGCTAATAAGGTAATCGCTTCATCACCGTTAATTCTCAACATCAGGGAGCCACTAAGGCCACTCACACTCCCGCTAATACTATATTGCGGTGGGGTCTCGCAATGAATGTTCACATTATTAACATCTCCGCTTACCAGACCCGAGCCATTACTAACAGTGCAGCGCTGATTCAGTGGATCTTCTTCAACAACCACCTGATAAGCATCACCGCTGGCGACTGTTCTAGAAAAAATATAAGCAGTATTGAGCCTCAGAGCCATGCGGTTTTTTTGATGATCAAGTTGCTGATTAACACGATTACTGATCGATATTATGCCGCCACTAGTCACACCAGTGACTGTACCACCCATCGTATATGGCTCACTATCACCCGGCTCTGTAGCGGAATCACCGCCACACGCCACCAGTGATACCGCCATCAGCAGCAATACAGACCTGCTTACACCCCTGAGAGCATTGCTCGCTTTGATCATTGCTTCCCCCTTCAAGCGATACCCGAAATTTGTAGGTCCCTGGATAGATCACGATAACGCAGGCCTGCTTTCCTCCGGCCTCACGCATCTGATTTTATTAATCCTCTACTGACGGAAATCTATTAATTAACCTATAGTTACACAATCGTAACACAGTATTTACAGAGCAGGATACTCTCTCAATCACAGCGCGAATAGCGTCACCAATAATAAAAATAACAACCAAAATTCAAATATTTAGGTAGAAATAGCACGTATTTAAAAAAGTTTCCCTACTATTTTGAACACAGAGGAGAGCAAGTCATCGTCCGAAGCGTCCCAAATCTGTTTATTTTCGCGCGTATCAGCCCTTTCCACCATTGGCTCATGGTGCTTCGCCTTCGCAGCGCTTTTCTCCTGCACCATCTTCTCGTGCAGTAATTGGCCGCCTGCTTTTTTCCACTCCATCAAACGCTTCAGCTCACCGCCATCGAGCCACACCCCGTGCCGATG
>QIHH01000269.1 GCA_003230195.1 Gammaproteobacteria bacterium | reverse complement strand
AGACCATATGCTCTACCGCATTACCACCACCACCACCAACACCAACCACTTTAATTACTGCATTCTGACTATATGCATCCATTAATTCAAACATATTATTTCTCCTTTGGTTCTATTCATTACAGTTATTTTTTGATCGTTAAAAATTTAAAAATTACCCTGAAACCAGCTCTTCATTCTCGCCCAGATACCGCCACCACCCGAATCTCCTAGATGCGGATTTTTCATATGTCGCTGTGTATGCCCATACAACAGCAGTCCTACGCCCGTTGCATGGATAGGGTTACGCACCACATCAACTAACCCCTCCACATACTGAGGAACCCCTAATCGAACCGGGGTATGAAAAATTTCCTCAGCCAGTTCAATCACCCCTTCCATCTTTGATGTTCCACCTGTCAACACCACACCCGCTGCAATTAGATCATCAAAACCACTTCTGCGTAGCTCTGCCTGAATCAACGTAAACAATTCTTCATATCTGGGTTCAACCACCTCTGCCAATGTCTGCCGTGCCAATCGTCTTGCCGGACGATCACCGACACTAGGCACTTCAATGGTCTCTTCCGGGCTTGCCAGCTGCGTCAAAGCACAACCATACTTAATCTTGATCTCTTCTGCATATTGCGTCGGCGTACGCAGTGCCACTGCAATATCATTGGTCACCTGATCACCTGCAATAGGGATCACCGCTGTGTGTCTAATCGAACCATCGGTATAAATAGCAATATCTGTTGTACCGCCACCAATATCAACCAGGCAAACGCCGAGCTCTTTTTCATCATCCATCAACACGGAATAACTGGAAGCAAGCTGCTCTAAAATCACATCATCAACTTCAAGTCCGCATCGACGCACACACTTAATAATATTTTGCGCCGCGCTCACAGCACCCGTCACCATATGTACTTTCGCTTCAAGACGAACACCCGACATACCAATCGGTTCTTTAATCCCTTCTTGGTTATCAATGATGAATTCCTGCGGCAAGATGTGCAGGATTTTTTGATCCGCTGGAATCGCCACCGCACGCGCCGCATCGATCACCCGATCTACATCACCTGCGGCAATCTCACTATCACGAATCGCCACGATCCCGTGTGAATTAAGGCTACGAATATGACTGCCTGCAATGCCTGCATAAACGGCATGAATCTCACAACCCGCCATCAACTCCGCCTCTTCGACTGCACGCTGAATAGACTGCACCGTCGATTCGATATTAACCACCACTCCTTTTTTCAGCCCTTTTGATGGATGCGAGCCGATGCCGATAATCTCAATTTTATCGCTCTCGTTGATCTCGCCAACAATCGCCACCACTTTTGAAGTTCCGATATCAAGGCCGACAATCAGATCTTTTTCATCTTTTTTAGACATGATTTTGCCTCTCTCCACGCTCAACCCTGCTATTAAGCCAATGATTAACTCTTAGCAATTTCATTTTCATTTCCAGTTGCTGCTTGCCAACGAATCGCAAAGCCGTTGGGGTAACGCAAATCAACTTCATCAATTGCCTGCTCCCACGCCTTCAGCACCTTTGGGTAGATATCAATAAATCGCGCCAGCCGCTTCTCACTCTCTTTCCGCCCCAACAACAACTTCACGCCACTATTTAATGTCACTAACCACGCACGTCTTTCATCCTGCTTCAACCGCACAATAGTTAGATCATGCACAGCCAACATCTCACCAAGCCGCCGATACTGCATCAATACCACCACCCCATTACTTGCAGGCCCTGTTAATTCTGGCAGATGAGTAAACATCTCGTTATCCTCAGGAAAAAATAGTTCTCCACCAAGGCTTACCAGGCCACGATCACCCCAGCGTGCAACCGCCGTTTGTTCCGCTAAAGAAATGTAAAGCGCATCCGGCCAGACACGCCTAACCGAAGCCTGTTTCACCCACGGCAATGTCTCAATCGCCAGTTTTACTTGCCCAACATCTACCCCTAAAAAACCTTGCTCACTAAAACTGGCCACGACCCGCTTCACATCCTGTGGAACAACTTGTTCAAACATTCCCTCTACCTGCACTGACTTAATTTGCATCGTTTGCGGATCAACCAATTCAACTGCCATGCGCTCACCAACAAAGACAACCACCAACAATGCCAACACACCGCCGCCCACACGCGGGATCCAACGTTTAAAGGCATCCAGTAAAGCGCGTTGCGGCTGTTTTTCGCTGCCCTTATTCGCCATCACGACCATCCCTCATCACCACACTGGTTTCGAGAATACGCCATACAAGTTGATCAAACTCAATCCCTGCCGCCTTTGCTGCCATCGGCACCAGGCTATGATCAGTCATCCCAGGTACGGTGTTGACCTCGATCAACCAGGCTTCGCCTTGCTGGTCACACATCAAATCCACACGCCCCCAGCCATAACAACCCACCACATGAAATGCCTTAAGCGCAAGTTGTTGCAAGGCCTTCTCTTGCATCTTATTCAAGCCACAAGGGCAGATATAAGCGGTATCATCTGATTGGTACTTGGCTTCAAAGTCATAAAAATCTCGCGCCGTCTCCACTCGAATCAATGGCAACGCCTCACCTTTTAAAATTGCAACGGTATATTCCGCGCCATCAATCCAGTGCTCCGCTAATACATTCGCTCCACCTTTCGCAGCCTTTTGCCATGCTGGAGAAAGATCCTCGGTCTTCGTCACTTTACTCATACCAATACTTGAACCTTCTGTTGCAGGCTTAACAATCATTGGCAGGCCAATCTCATTTGCAACATTTACAAAATCACAATCACCGCTCAATACTTTATAAGCAGGTGTCGGTAAACTAGCCCCATGCCATAGTTGTTTACTACGCAGCTTATCCATGCCCAGCGCAGAACCCATTACACTTGTTCCGGTATAAGGAAGACCAATCGCCTCTAGTGCCCCCTGAATCACTCCATCTTCGCCCCCGCGGCCATGCAAGATAATAAAAGCACGATCAAAACCTGACTGACGTATCTGCAAAAGATCTTCTTTCGCCGGGTCTATCGCATGCGCATCCACACCACTACGTAGTAACGATTGCAATACCGCATCACCACTCTGCAGTGAGATTTCACGCTCAGAGGAGTGGCCGCCCATCAATACAGCAACCTTTCCAAAGTGCGAGGCCTGTTCAATACACTGCGCCATTAGCCTTGAAGGTCTCCTGTCCGCACATCACCAACAATATGAACTTCCGGCACCAATCTAACCCCATGTTCGGCCTCCACACGCACCATCACATATTGAATTAATGACTCAATATCTGCCGCGCTAGCATCGCCACTATTAATAATAAAGTTAGCGTGTTTTTCTGATACCACTGCACCACCGATCCCATATCCCTTTAAACCACAGGCCTCAATCAAGCGCCCCGCATAATCGCCCTCAGGATTACGAAACACAGAACCGCAGCTAGCCTGACCTACTGGTTGCGTTTCGTTACGTTTTTCGAGCAGCGCTCTAGTTCTTGTCAGCCCATCTTCACGCGCAATCTTAAGACGGAAATGACCCGCAACAAACCACTCATTCATCGGTCCCTCAACGCTACGATAGGCGATCTTATACTCTTCAGGCGTACGCAAATAACGTTGTCCATACCGATCCATCGTCTCTACTGCCTCAACAACGGGCCAAGTCTCACCACCAAAGGCTCCTGCATTCATCGCTAATGCGCCGCCCACTGTGCCCGGTATACCAATCAAAAACTCTGCGCCTGCCAACCCAAATCGCACGCTAAAGCGGGCCAGCTTTGCACAGGGAACACCTACCTCAGCACGGATCAAGTCACTTTCTAATAGCGCCAATTTTCCCAGCACACCACTAGTACAGATCACAGCCCCATTAATACCGCCATCTCTCACCAGCAGATTACTGCCTAGCCCCACCCAAATAATCTCTTCATCAGCATCTGTTTGCGCCAAAAAAATCGCCAATTCTTCGATAGACTCAGGTTTGAAAAAATGCTTTGCCTCACCACCAACACGCCATGAGGTGTGACGTGACATCGGCTCACTGGTTCGCAACTCACCCATAAAGACCTCGTCTTCAGCAGACATTGTTGTTTCGGAAATAACAGTCACAACTAAGCTTTCCCCTTGCTATTTCGCAAAGTTTTTTCTAAGCGCGCAGCAACCGCCCCGACATCGCCCGCACCTAATGTTAGTAACACATCACCTTGCTGCAATAGACCCGACAACACTAGTTCCAGCTCATCGTTATCTTCGATAAAGACTGGACCTACCTGATTACGTGTTCTAATAGCACGACATAGCGCACGCGAATCAGCCCCAACGATGGGTGTTTCACCGGCTGCATACACGTCAAGCATCAACAATACATCCGCCTCTGATAGTTCTTTGGCAAAATCATCAAACAATTCCTGCATACGGGTATAACGATGCGGCTGGAACACCACCACCAGACGACGTCCCTGCCAACCATCTCGAATCGCAACAATTGCAGCCGCAATTTCACGTGGATGATGGGCGTAATCATCGACCATCAACACCTCACCTACTGCTGTTTCCAGTTCGCCGTAAACATGGAATCGACGTCCAATCCCCTGAAAATTTTCAAGGCCCTTTAAGATTGAAGCATCATCCACACCCAGTTCATGCGCTACGGTAATGGCAGCGGTGGCATTCAATACATTATGTTTACCTGCCATATTAAGCGTGACATCAAGCCACTGCGGCTCACCCGCTCGCGAGACTTTAAAACGAGTAATTGCCTGCTGCTGCTGAATATCAGAGATCTGAATATCTGCCTTTTCAGACATACCGTAAGTTTTTAGTGGGCGTGATATTTCGGGCATCACCTCTTTAACAAC
>QIHH01000122.1 GCA_003230195.1 Gammaproteobacteria bacterium | reverse complement strand
TCGGTGTGAAAACAAAAAGACTAAAGGCGGGTTGGAATAATGCCTACTTACTCAAAGTGATCGGCGTGGGAATTTAAGCCCGATTGCCCTGCGTTAATTTCAGTAATACTATGAATAAGAAAAAGGGGCTGATATCCTTCGTTCAACGAAATAATTGAGCGTAAGGATTAACCAGCCCCTATGGCCAGTAAAAGCATCTATAAAGTGATTTTCCATAATCAGGGGAAGCTATATGAACTCTATGCCAAAGAGGTTTACCAGGGGGAGTTGTATGGCTTTGTGGAGATTGAAGAGTTGATCTTTGGTGAAAACAGCTCTGTAGTAGTTGACCCGGGTGAAGAGCGCCTGAAATCAGAATTTACCGATGTTAAAAGAAGTTTTATTCCAATGCACTCCATCGTGCGAATTGATGAGGTTGAAAAAGAGGGCGCAGGAAAAATCACAGAGTTATCGAGTAAAGGTGATAATGTTACCCAATTTCCTGGGCCAGTCTACACTCCCAGAAAAGATAGCTAGAGCGACATTCCTATTTTCTACTGTGCTGAACAAGAGCAGAAGCATTACATCTGCTTTTGACTTGATAATGCCGTGCAGATGTCGATATTCAATAAAGTACCCAATGTAATCACTTTATTGAATTGATCTGCGAGCCTGCATAATGCGATGTCCCAAATGCGAATATATAAGAAAAGAAGTTGAAGCGGTACCAGACTGGCAGTGCCCCAAGTGTGGAATCGCTTACCACAAGTTTAAGCCCGTAGTAAAATCGGCACCAAACAAGGTGGTGTCGGAGTTCACTATTAATACCCCGCCAGAAAAAAAAGGCAATATTTTTAAAAATATTCGGGTTGCGATTTTATTGCTAATTCTACTGTTTGTTGCGCTCGACAGGTTCTTTATGAAGGCCAACACCTCCGACTGGGATCAGCCGCTTCGAGTGGTCATTTATCCAATTAATGGCGATCAGAGCGCTGTCAGTACTTCTTACATTGCCTCATTGAAAGAGAGCAGTTTTTCTTCTATTAATCAATTCATGCGACGTGAAGCAGCGCGGTATGGCATCGCTATCAGTGATCCACTCGATATCCGCATGGGACCAGTAATAGAAGAAATACCACCACTGCCACCTGGCGAAGCCAGCATATTGGGCACTATTCTATGGAGCCTCAATTTCCGCTACTGGTCTTTTACGATGGACGCCTATGAAGGGCCGAAGCCTGATATCAGGATTTTCACACTCTTTTATGATTCCCAAACACACAAACGACTGCCGCATTCGACGGGCATTGAGCAGGGCATGTTGAGCATCGTTCACGCCTTTGCCAATAAAAAAATGGCAAAACAAAATAATTTTGTGATTGCACATGAAATGCTGCATACCCTTGGCGCAACGGATAAATACGACCTTTCAAATAATCTGCCTATCTTTCCTGATGGATACGCTGAGCCGACTAGGACACCACGCTATCCTCAACAGTTTGCTGAGATAATGGGCGGCCGTATTGTTGTTAATCAGACAAGCTCTAAAATGCCAGAAGGGCTAAACGAAGCTATAATAGGGCTATTAACAGCATGGGAAATTGGCTGGCAAACAGAAAAATTTGAACAAAAATAACGCCCCAGAATATCTGGCTAAGGGGGTGGACAAGTGTTACCACTATGAGAAAATCCCACCTTCGAATGATTAATTGATGAGGCAGGTATGGCGAACGAGTTACAGGCACTAATTTTTGATGTGGACGGCACCCTTGCCGACACCGAACGTGATGGCCACCGTGTCGCATTTAATGCGGCTTTTGCAGAGGCAGAACTAGATTGGGTATGGAGTGAAGTGCTCTATGGTGAATTGCTAGCAGTGACCGGTGGTAAAGAACGTATCCGTTTTTACCTCGAAAAATTTAATACTGATTTTGAAAAGCCAGCGCAGTTCGATGAATTTGTTGCCAGCCTGCATGCGGCTAAGACACGCCATTTTGTAGCGATGATGCAGCGTGGTGAAATCCCACTGCGCCCAGGTGTCGAACGCCTGATCAAAGAAGCGCGCGCGGCTAAGATACGCCTTGCAATTTCAACCACTACCACGCCTGCCAATGTTGAAGCACTGGTTAGCAGCACATTAGGCAGTGAGGCAATGCAGTGGTTTGAAGTGATTGCCGCGGGCGACATTGTGCCGGCTAAAAAACCTGCGCCGGACATCTATGATTATGCTCTGGAAAAAATGGGATTACAGGCGGACCAATGTATTGCCTTTGAAGATTCACGCAACGGTATTTTGTCATCGCAGGCGGCGAAACTTAAAACCATCATCACGGTGAATGGTTATACCAGTGAGGATGATTTTAGTGGTGCAGTCATTGTACTGGATCAGATGGGTGAACCCGGCGCCTCGTGCAAAGTACTACAGGGTGATATTGATGTGACATGCCTTGATCTGGCTGTAGTCAGGAAACTGTTTCAGGCATAAGTTTAAGATAAGTGACGGTCTCGCGATCGTTATACTTTAGATTTTTTTTGTGCCCTTTTTTTCTCTTTTCTCCCCGTAACGTTGTCGGGATAACCTTTTTCCGAGCTGATCTTCATATCGATACCGTACTGCTGCAATGCAGCAGTCACATTATAGATCATCGAGTCACCCGGAATGATTGCGCTATAAGGGTTTTTTATTTTGTACCAGCAAGGGTTATCCGGTACGGCTGAATGAATTCCGAGTCGATCCATTGCGAGCGCGTACCAACCATAGCGTTCAACTTCATTGGCAAAGCCTGTCATCCTAGTAGCAGCTGATGCCAGTACTATTTCAACCGCTTTATCGCGTACGCTATTTTGTTGTGCAATATTAAGCTTATTAAAAGTGTATTTAGCAAAGACCAGATTACTAGCGGCTTTATGACGGCGCTTCATCGCGAAAAATTTTACCGCAATAATGGTAACAACCAATATACTTACGATAGTTAACAGAGTCTCCATCGGGCCACTCCTTAATTATTTATCATCCGCTTTTATTTTTAGCAACATAAATTCGATATCATTTTTTCTAAGTTGTGAACGTGTTTGATTAAGCATTGGCATTTCGGTGATGGGACCGATACGAACACGATGCCAGGTACTGTTATTATCAATGATGATCGTCTGGATTTTTGATTCAAGCCCCTTCAGAGCAAGCTGTGCTTTAAAGGCATCGGCATCCGAAAAATGCCGAAAGGAGCCAACCTGCAACAGATAGGTACCCGGACGCTTTATCTTAGGCACTCGAAGTTGCGCCTCTTCATCCCGTTCAGGGATGAAAATTTCCATCTCGGGTAATAAGGTATAAAAATCAAAACGAGATTTTTCCGGCTCCACTGCGGCAACACTCGGCTTGCGGTTAGTGAGCGGTGGCTTTGTATCGACTGCTGCCTTAGCTGGTGCCACTACATCACGGGCCGGCGCGGTCCACTGTACATAGAGATAGGCGGTCAGCGCAATCACCAGTCCGATCAACATACCTATCGCTAGCGAACCCCAGCCGATAGCCGCGCTTTTTTTTGCTAAGGCCTTTTTTTTGCTAGACTTATACCCGGAAGACACCTTGTGATCCTTTATCACAGCTACATTTTTTCGGGTGCGTTGACACCCAGTAGACCAAGGCCGTTACTGATCACCTGACGTGTGGCCTTAATCAATGCAATGCGCGCATGACGCAGCGTGGCATCATCAACGATAAATTGATGTGCGTTGTAGTAGGTGTGAAAGTCATTCGCTAGGTCACGCAGATAATAGGCAACCTGGTGCGGCTCATGAGATAACGCAGCAGACTCAACCACCTCAGGAAAGCGTGTTAGGCGAGAGATTAATGCTAACTCATGTTCGTTATCGAGCAGGGTAAGCGCATCTTCATCTGGCTGTTGCCAGGCAATGCCTTTTTCATCCAGTTGACGTAGTACACTGCAAACGCGCGCATGTGCATATTGAATATAATAAACTGGGTTATCGTTTGATTGTGATTTGGCCAGATCGAGATCAAAATCCATATGTTGTTCACACTTGCGTAGTACATAGAAAAAACGCGCGGCATCATTACCGACCTCTTCACGCAGTTGGCGCAGCGTCACAAACTCACCACTACGAGTCGACATCTGTGCCTTCTCGCCACCACGATAAAGAATCGCAAATTGCACCAGTAGTACATCAAGTTTATCAACGTCATCTCCTAGTGCCTGCAACGCTGCTTTCACACGTGGTACATAGCCGTGATGATCGGCACCCCAGACATCAATCACTTGATCAAAGCCGCGTTCCAGTTTATCCATGTGATAGGCGATGTCGGAGGCAAAGTAGGTTGCCTGCCCGTTTTCACGAATCACCACGCGGTCTTTTTCATCGCCAAAATCGGTAGAACGAAACCACCACGCACCCTTTTCTTCATAGAGATGGCCGCTGGCCTTGAGGCGACTAATTGCACGCTCAATTGCACCCGAGTCGACCAGTGAATTTTCTGAAAACCACTTTTCATAGCTCACGCCAAATTCCTGTAGATCTTCGCGGATATCTTTGAGGATGGTATTGAGTGCGGCATTGAAAATAATCTTATAACCTTCGTGACCCAGTAGTGTCTTGGCGCGTTCAATTAGTGCATCAATATGCAGCTCTTTATCACCATTCGCTTGACCTTCATCAGGATGCAGCCCATTTATCACCACATCGGCGGGATGACGTAGCGTTTCACCATGTGCTTGTTGTAACGCGGTAGCGATGTCGTAAATGTATTGCCCTTTATAACCATTGAGTGGAAAGGTGATCGCTTCACCGCAGCCTTCAAGATAACGTAGCCAGGTACTCGCTGCCAGGATGTTCATCTGTCGCCCAGCATCGTTCACAT
>QIHH01000179.1 GCA_003230195.1 Gammaproteobacteria bacterium | reverse complement strand
CAAACTATTTCACAAGCTGCCTGAGCTTGATTGACACCATGTTAGAGCTTAACTTTTCCTCAGGTTATCCAGGTGAAGGAGGCCACTTCAGTATTCAAAGGTTTTTTAATTCTTTAAGTTGCCGTTGATCGCGTCGCTGAATAGTGTTGAATATTCTGCCTGAGTCAGTGGAACAGGATTACTAGCGGCAGAGGGATCCTGCAGTGCGAGGGTGGCGACCTCATCAATACGGCGCTCGTCAATGCCAATACTTCGCAGATCATTTGGAATACCAATGTGGCTACGTAAGTTGATGATGTAGTTGAATACGGCGTCAAAGCCATTACCATTGAGTTCGAGATAACGTGCTAGGTGTTGCATGCGAGACTCAATTACGGGGCGGTTCTTGAGTAAGACATAGGGCATCAGGATGGCATTGAGCAGGCCGTGATGTGCATCATAGATTGCCCCTATTGGGTGGGCGAGGGCATGCATCGCGCCGAGTCCTTTCTGAAAGGCGGTTGCCCCCATGGTGGATGCCATCATCATCTGGCTACGCGCTTCAATGTTTTGTGGTTCTTCGCAGGCAATGATGAGCCATTCTTTGATCAGGCGCATTCCTTCTAGTGCGATGCCATCTGCCATCGGGTGGTAGGCTGGGGTGCAGAATGCCTCAAGGTTGTGGGATAGTGCATCCATGCCGGTTGCGGCGGTAATATTGGCGGGTAGTCCGGTAGTGAGTTGTGGGTCGGCAATCACAATGCTGGGTAGCATTTTGGGGTGAAAAATGATTTTTTTACACTGTTTTTCTTCATCGACAATTAGTGATGCGCGACCTACCTCTGAGCCTGTGCCGGAGGTAGTAGGCACAGCGATGATTGGCGCAATTCCATTGCTGTTGATACGCTGCCAGTTATCAGCGGCATCTTCGAATGCCCACAGTGGCTGTGTCTGCCCACTCATTAGCGCAATCGCCTTGCCTGCATCAAGTGCACTGCCGCCGCCAAAGGCGATGACACCATCGTGTTTGTTTTTACGGTAATACTTAACGCCGTTCTCTATATTTAAGCTGTTTGGGTTGGGCTTAATATCACTGAATAGCCCGGTGGGAATGCCTTGTGCTTTGTTATGGGCGAGTGCCTCACTTACCATTGGAAGCCGACTGAGGCCGGGGTCAGTTACGAGTAATGGATGGTGTATGTTGAGTGTTTTGCAGGCGGTGGCAAGCTCTGTGATGCGTTCGGTACCGAACCACAGGATGGTGGGGTAATTCCAGTTCCCGTGTAATCTATGGCTGCTCTTTTTCATGGCCTTATTGTTAATGGTTAAAATAAAATGATTTTGGTTGGGTGAGGCGTTCATAGGCAAGCTCTGAAAGTGAGCCGCCTTTCCCTGAGTTTTTGACGCCGCTCCATGCCAGTGCTGGATCGAGGTAGTCACAGCGATTCATAAAACAGGTTCCTGTTTCCAATTGGTTGCCGATATTCAGTGCTGATGCTTGGTCGGTGGTCCAGATTGAGGCTGTCAGGCCGTAAGGTGAGTCGTTCATTAGCTTGATCGCCTGTTCATCTGAATCGACAGACATAATGCCGACGACAGGCCCGAAGCTTTCATCGCGCATGACTGACATGGAATGGTCAACATTCAGCAGCACTTGTGGGGCAAGGTAAGCGGTGCCAGCCTTGCTTGCTGTAAATCGTTTTTCATCAATGGTTGGTGTGGCCCCTTGTTTAATTGCATCGTTGATTTGATTGCGTACGCGTGTAGCGGCAGTGGCGTTAACCATCGGGCCGAGTGTGGTATCGGGGTGGAGCGGGTCACCGAGGTGGTATTCACCAGTCAATTCAATAAAATTATCACAAAACTTCTGGTATAACTCTTTGTGAACGTAAATGCGTTCAATACCACAGCAGGATTGTCCAGAATTAAAAAATGCCCCGTCGATCAAATTTTCAACGGCATGTTCTAGCTCGGCATCATGACGTACATAGGCGGGGTCTTTACCACCAAGCTCCAGCCCGATATCGATAAAACGTCCTACGGCAGCGGCTTCAATGTCGCGCCCACCCTGAGTTGAACCGGTAAAAGAGACATAGTTGATTGCATCGTGCTGAATCAATTTTGCTGTGCTGGGGTGGTCAAGAAAGAGGTGTTGAAAGAGGCCTGCGGGTAAGCCTGCCGTGTCAAAGGCCTCAAAGAGGCGTTCAGCAGTGAGTGGTGTTTGTGAAGAAGGCTTCATGATAACGCTATTACCAGCCATTAATGCAGGAATAAGCACATTCACAGCGGTGAGGTAGGGGTAGTTCCAGGGCACGATGGAGAAGACAATACCGTGTGGTGTGCGGCGAATCAATTTTGTGCTTTCTGTTGATGTCTCTATCTCAATATCGGTAAGTTTGTCTGCGGCAATTCTGGCCATATAGCGAGCGCGCTCGGCAAAGCCTTTTATTTCACCTGGGGTGTAGCGTAGGGGGCGCCCCATTTGCCAGCTTAACTCTTCGGCGATGCTTGATTGTCTTGCTAATAGTGCACTGACGGCTTTGAGACAGATTTTTTTTCTCACCTCAACAGGGGTGTTACGCCATTCATGCTGTGCAGATAATGATTTTTTCAGTGCATTTTCGATATTTGCATTGGTTGCATAAGTGCGTTCTGCATAGCTGCGATTATTGTTGGGCGAGATAACTTTAAAGGTAGGCATTATATGATCTCAAAGTAGCGGTCCATTTCCCAGTCGGTAATATGTTTGCGGAATTCACGTTCTTCCCATTCTCGACTCGCGGTGTAATGATCGACAAAATGATCTCCAAAATATCCCCTTGCCATACTTGATCCTTTAAGTCGTTGTGTGGCCTCCCACAGGGTGGTGGGTAGTTGGCGCTCAGCAGAAAACTGTTGTTCGTAGGCGTTGCCATTCACCTTATCGTCAGGTTCTAGCTTCTGTTCAATACCGGCTAGCCCTGAGGCAAGTGCGGCAGCGAGGATGATGTAGGGGTTAGCATCAGCAGCGGCAATCCGGTATTCAACACGTTGAGCGCTGGCGCTGCCAGTGATAACGCGGAGCGCACAGGTGCGATTTTCAACACCCCAAGTGGCAACGGTGGGTGCCCAGAAACCCGGCACCAGACGAGTGTATGAGTTGATTGTCGGCGCGATCATGGCGAGTAATTCAGGCATAAATTGTTGTTGGCCTGCAACAAAATGGCGCATGGCATCACTCATGTTATCTGGCTTGTTGGCATCATAAAAAATCGAGGTGCCCTTAGCATCATTGAGGGAGATATGTATGTGCCCGCTCTGCCCTGGGTGGTTTGCCGACCATTTTGCCATGAAGGTTGCCATCAGTCCGGCACGTTGCGCAGTGATTTTGGTGAAGGTTTTGAACAGGGCTGCCTTATCTGCGGCGTTGAGGGCGCTGTCGTAAGTGATGGCGGCCTCAAGTACACCGGGGCCTGTCTCTTCATGAAGTGCTTCGATTGGAAAATCCATTGTTTCACCAAGATCAAGGATTTGCTGGTAGATTTCAGCATCTACACTATTGCGCAGTACCGAATAGCCAAAGTTGTCAGGTGCCAGCGGGGTTAAGTCTCGATACTGTTTTTTGCGGATTGATTCGCGTGTTTCTTCGAAGATGAAAAACTCATACTCAAAACCGGCATTAGGAAAGAGGCCTATTTGATTGGCTTTTTCGATAGTACGTTGTAGCAGGCCGCGAGGGCAGAGTGCTGCTGCATCGGCGGTAAATTCGCCGAGGAAAAAGAGCGTCTTTTCTTCAAATGGGATGTCGCGGCACGATTCCGGGATGATACGGACAGGTGCGTCGGGATAGCCAGTGTGCCAGCCAGTGAAATCAACGTTGTCGTAGAGCTGGTCTTTGCTATCCCAACCCAGTACGACATCGCAAAAAGCAGCGCCTTTGTCGAGGGCAGAAAAGAACTTGTCTCGTGAGATGTATTTACCACGTAACACACCGTCAATATCGAAAATACCGATTTTTATATGACGGATATTGCGCTCATTGACGATGTTTTTTGCATCGGCAATACTCTTAACCTCTCTGGCATGCATTATGGCGCTTTTTTCCTTGTTATCATGCGAAACTGCTGATCCATTATAGGAGTAATAGATATAAAATATCTAATACTATCGCGTCATTCAAAGGCGCTTAACAGGTTTCTTTGGTGGGTTTTTTCAAGGACATGAATATAATGAAAATTGGGATCTTGCAGTGTGATTCGGTGAGATCGCAGTTTAAGAGGCAGTATGGTGACTATCCTGAGATGATCACCACTCTATTTCATCCGTTAGCACCAGCTTTTAGCTATGAGGTTTATGATGTGGTAGCCGGTCACTATCCTGCATCGCTTGATGCGTGTGATGCCTATATCACGACGGGTAGTCAGGTTAGTGTTTATGATGGTGATGCGTGGATCAGGACGTTACAGGCCTTTATTATTCGGCTACGAAAGGTGAAAATAAAGCTAATTGCGATCTGTTTTGGTCATCAATTAGTGGCTCAGGCCTTTGGTGGGTCAGTGAGTCAATCTGATAAAGGGTGGGGGGGGGGGGTGCACGCAATGAAAGTGGCAACTACTGTACGCTGGATGGGGGCATCGCCAGTGGGTGGTGTGTGTCAGGTGCTGGTGAGTCATCAGGATCAGGTAGATGAATTGCCACTAGGGGCTAAATTAATTGCAGGCAGTGATTTTTGCCCACATGCGATGTATCAGCTAGATGAGAGTATTCTGACGATTCAGGGACACCCTGAGTTCTCAAAACCCTATGCCGAGGCCTTAATGGACTTTCGCCGTGAACGATTGGGCGCATCTGTTTACACTGCTGGCATCGATTCATTGCAGCAGCGAACAGATGAACAGCTGATTG
>QIHH01000042.1 GCA_003230195.1 Gammaproteobacteria bacterium | reverse complement strand
ACAATGAAAGCCTATATAAAACTGTCGGCGAATGGGTAGATCGTGGCGAGATCATTGCTACCGTTGGCGAGAGTGGCGGCCAAAGTAACACTGGACTCTATTTTGAAATCCGCAAGAACGGTAAACCACAAAACCCTCGGCCATGGCTGGCACGTCAATAGCTGGGCGTTAGCAATGACGGAAATATGGCGAAAACAGTGGTTTCTGATAAAGTTACCCCTGCGGACGCCAAAACCAAATTTAATGGAGTGGAACACATCAATGCTATCTCAATCACGTAATGTCCTGTTAGTGCTAATGGGACTGGTAATAGGCTTCTCTTTGACTATCGGCCAACATGTATTTGCAGAGCGCGACAATAACAATGCCCTTCCACTCGAAGAGCTGCGCGCCTTTACCGAAGTCTTCGCCAACATTAAAAATAACTATGTAGAAGATGTTACCGACAAAGAGCTGCTGGAAAATGCCATTCGCGGTATGCTTTCAGGATTAGACCCTCACTCATCCTATCTGGATACCGATGCCTACAAAGAACTACAGGTCGGCACCTCTGGCGAATTTGGCGGCCTTGGTATTGAGGTCAGCATGGAAGATGGCTTTGTAAAAGTAGTATCCCCCATTGATGATACTCCCGCTGATGCCGCAGGCGTCAAAGCAGGAGACCTCATTATCCGCCTCGATGACACCCCCGTAAAAGGGCTCACACTCCGCGAAGCCGTCAACCTCATGCGCGGCAAACCGGGTAGCGACATCTTACTCACGATCGTTCGTGATGGCACCAATAGACCATTGAAAATCACCATCACCCGCGACATCGTTCAAGTTAAGAGCATTAAATACGAAAGCCTCGAGCCTGGTTTTGGTTACGTGCGTATTACCCAGTTTCAGTCTCACACCGGTAGCGATCTTAAAAAAGCAATCAACGAATTAAAGGAAGAGAACAATGGCACGCTTAATGGATTGATTCTTGACCTGCGTAACAACCCCGGCGGCGTATTAAACGCAGCATTCGAGGTATCGGATGCCTTTTTAGAGCAGGGCATGATCGTCTACACCGAAGGGCGCATTGATGACTCTGCCCTAGAATTCAAGGCCACACCTGATGACAGCCTCGAAGGGGCACCGCTTATCATACTGATTAACAGCGGCTCAGCTTCTGCGTCAGAAATTGTCGCGGGTGCTCTGCAAGACCACAAACGCGCCGTCATCATGGGAAGCAAATCATTTGGCAAAGGCTCGGTACAAACAATCCTACCGATGAACAACGGCGCAGCACTTAAGCTCACAACGGCTCGCTACTTCACCCCTGCAGGTCGCTCGATTCAGGCAGAAGGTATCGTGCCGGACATTCCGCTTGATCGGATCAATCTAACTGCCGCAAACGAACCTGAATTTGCACCCGTTACTGAAGCGGATCTTGCTGGCCACCTAGACAGCGGTCAAGAGAACAGCGAAAATGATGCGGCTAATATTCAACAAGAGGAAAAACATCGGGTTGACCAAGACTACCAACTCTACGAAGCACTCAATCTGCTAAAAGGGCTACACATTCTCACTAAATAGTAGTGAATAACTAAAAAAATTAATATCAACAATGACTCTACGCTTAATATTCACGATGCTGCTTGTTATCAGTTCCATCAAACTAGGACTAGCGGGCGATGCAAAGTTCGGCTTTGAGCGCCCGCCCGCAACTAACACCCAACAACCGCTGCCGGCTGTCAGTATTATCATTGACGACCTTGGCGAACAGCGCGTACTCGGTGAACGCGCCATTGCACTGCCCGGTGAAATCACCTATGCATTCCTACCACATACCAGCCATGCCGTTCATCTGGCTGAGTTGGCACACCAGCACAACAGAGAGGTGATGATACACATACCGATGCAACCGGTTGGCGATAGCAGCTTGGGTAAAGGCGGACTCACGCTCGACATGTCACAACAAAACTTCATTGCAACATTAAAAGATAATTTAAGTGCCATCCCCCATATCAGTGGCATTAACAATCATATGGGCAGCCTGCTAACCCAACACCCAGAAAAAATGGCTTGGCTAATGCAAACACTCAGTGAAGAGCATAATGGTCTATTTTTTGTCGATAGCCGCACCACCGAGCACACCGTTGCCTATGCCATCGCAGCTGAATTTGAGATTCCAAGAATAAACCGCAATGTATTCCTTGATAACATCCGCACTGAAAAAGAGATCGGCATACAGTTTAAACGGCTACTCATCCTTGCAAAACGTCACGGCACCGCCGTTGCCATTGGCCACCCTTATCCAGAGACCTTCAAATTTCTCGAGCAGATGCTACCCACACTCCAACAGCAGGGTATCGAACTAATCAAAATATCAAGCCTCATCCAGCGTAAACACCGACTCGAAACCACTACCTCAGACACCATGCTCGCCGCAAAAGAGCGTCATAACCAAATAGGATTACCTCATACCGCTGAATCGCGAGCAGCTTCGCTCATCCAGTAAACAAGGTTGAAACAGAAAGTATACGTTAGTGAATACGCCCGCTTGTTTTAGTCACGACGCTCGTCACGCGGCCATGAAAACAGCAGCACAATAATACCAATACCCCCCAATATCCAGGAAACCATCGAAGTACTACCTAATCCTAATAGTATTGCCGCACTAACAACCAGCGCACTACCCACAATTGCAGCATACAGACGCCGGTTTGAATCCAGTAGCGTGCGCTCAATTTTACGTAGCTCTTTCGACTGCCACTCAACCTTCAACTCACCATCACGTACCTGCTGTAACACATCATGCAGCAACACCGGCATTTCAGGTAGCCGATCCAGCCACAGTGGTGCATTGCGCTTCATCGACTTAAGAAAGGCGCGGCCACCAATATTTTCATCCATCCAACGCTCCAGAAATGGTTTTGCCGTCTGCCACAAATCTAACTCAGGATAAAGCTGCCGCCCCAACCCTTCAATGTTCAACAGCGTCTTTTGCAACAATACCAACTGCGGCTGCACTTCCATATTAAAACGGCGTGCGGTTTGAAAGAGACGCAACAACAAACGCCCAAATGAGATATCTTTCAGTGGTCGTTCAAAAATCGGTTCACACACGCTACGAATCGCCGACTCAAATTCATCAACTCGCGTTCCCTTCGGCACCCATTCAGACTGCACATGCAGCTCTGCAACACGACGATAGTCACGATTAAAAAAGGCCAAAAAATTCTCAGCGAGGTAATGTTGATCATCCGGGCTCAACGTCCCCATAATGCCAAAGTCGATCGCGATGTACTGCCCTTCCGCAGAAACAAAAATATTCCCAGGGTGCATATCCGCATGAAAAAAGTTATGTTTAAAGACTTGGGTAAAAAATATCTCCACACCCGTTTCAGACAATTTTTTAAGATCAACACCTTGTCTGCGTAGCTCATCGATATCGCTAATCGACGTCCCAAAAATACGCTCCATCACCATCACATTACGGCGCGTCTGTGGCCAGTAAATTTCGGGCACGTAGAGCAGTTCACTGCCCTCAAAATTACGCCGAAGCTGCGAAGCGCTCGCCGCCTCTTTCATCAGGTCTAATTCGTCATAGATGGTTTTTTCATATTCCAACACCACTTCAAGCGGGCGTAGTCGTCGTCCCTCTGACCAGTAACGCTCAACCATCTCAGCCATAATATAAAGTAGACCAAGATCACGTTTGATAGTTTTTTTGATTCCGGGACGCACCACTTTAACAATCACTTCAGTGCCATCAAGCAGTGTTGCCACATGTACCTGTGCAATCGATGCAGAGGCTAACGGGGTTTCATCAAACGATAAAAAAACTTTATTCAGTGGTTGGCCATAAGCCGCTTCGATAATACGGCGCGCTTCACTACCCGGAAATGGTGGCACGTTATCCTGCAATTTTGACAATTCATCCGCAATATCATCCGACAACAGGTCTTTACGTGTTGAGAGGATCTGACCAAGCTTTACAAAAATCGGGCCTAGGTCTTCCAACGTGCGGCGCATACGCACGGGATGCGGTTCACGTACACGACTACGACCAAACCAATTCCACGGTAACAGATACAATAAAAAGCGGAACGGACGAAACAGATGCATCTCCAGCACCACCTCATCCAGTCCATGTTTAACTAAAATACGATTGATATGCAGCAGTCGGAACAGCTGACTGGGTTTAATCATCACTCAACAGCGCCTCGCTGTGTTAACAGGCGTTGCACACGCGCTTCCATCCTGTCCACATTACTTCGCAGCGTATCAACCGCTTCCAGAAATGGCTCAACCTCTTCATGATGCGGTAACAAGCGACTCTCTTCTTGCAGGTATTCACTCACATCCTGTTCTACCGTACTACGTGTCTGTGTCGTCCAGTCGGCCGCGCCGCGCACCACGTTACCAATTTTATGCCCAACTACATCACCCACCAGTGTTGTTATCTGCTCTTCCCAATCCAGCTCAAGGTCGTTCATGATGTCGCGGATATGCTGTCCGATTTCAGTATCCCCCTCAATCTCAACATCTCCCGAAAACAATGCCTTCTGTTGATCGCCACCCAATCCCATGCGCATCATCGACAATGGTGCACCGCGTAGCCACACATCTACCTCGTCATCAAATTCCGCGTGCAACCGCAAGCCAACGCTATCCGGCAGAAGATAAAACTTCAGATTCAAACCTGATAGTTCAATGCCAATCACCTTGCCAGTGAATGCGCACACCCGCTGCAGTGCATCGGGGTCAAACTGAAGGCAATGATTGATAGTCGCTTCAAGTGCCGACAGCGATGCTGTTTTAATCGATGATGTGATATCCATATGACTAAACTCCAGATCAATAGTGGATCAACAACATCAGAATTTATAACCTTTATGCAACGC
>QIHH01000051.1 GCA_003230195.1 Gammaproteobacteria bacterium | reverse complement strand
TCAAACTATTTCACAAGCTGCCTGAGCTTGATTGACACCATGTTAGAGCTTAACTTTTCCTCAGGTTATCCAGGTGAAGGAGGCCACTTCAATGACAGATCCAGAGCACACCTTAATATGAGCCAAATGCTTTTTGTTTTACATGAAATAACACTTAAACCAACTAAAACCGTTATTACCATCAGAATGCTCATAAAATAGTGATCAACGTCACATAATCGTTATCTTCACCACATCTTTACTCTGGAATTAAATCCGGCTGCCGCTATATTCTTTGCATGGAAGCAATTTTAAGAGTAACTGCTGCTTCAGCATCTTCACTTAAAAAATACCAACATTAAGTGCTACTTGGTCATATTAATGGCATTCAGCCGGAAAAGTACTTCGCCGATAAAGCCATATAGAGCATTATAGAGATGTCATGTTTAAGAAGCTTACTAAAGTCAGTCGTTATTCACTCGTAATATCCTGCGCTATCTATATTGCGGGTTGCAGCACCACGTCCACGACATCACAGTTGATACACAAACAACTCGCTAACACCGCAGCTCATAGTTCACCATTCCATAATGAGGTGCTAAAAATGGCACTAATGGAAATCGACAAGAAAAACTACGGCAAAGCGATAGACCTATTAAACCCGCTAGCAGATTTCGGTAATCTAGTTGCCCAGCTTAATCTAGCATTGGCCTATGAACTTCACATCCCAGGTAATGAGTGGGCTGCTGCAAAATGGTACTTCAAAGCAGCTAAACAAGGCTCCTCTCATGCGCAAAATAAATTAGGCCTTATCTATGCCTATGGACATGGCGTTCCTAAAAATAGTAGCGAGGCGATTAAATGGTTTGAAAAGGCCATCAAACAAAACTCTGCAGATGCGATGTTTAATCTAGGCCATCTCTACCAGCAGCAACTCAATGATAAAAATGACCATACAGCAATAATAGAGTGGTACATGAGAGCCGCGGATGCCGGTCATCCCATGGCCACCCACCATCTGGCTAAATTGTATGCGAATGGGAATGGCGTTGAAGTTAACCAATCATTGGCACTAGAGCTTTTTCATACCTCAGCAGAATTAGGTGTAGCCAACTCTTACTATGAAATAGGCGAACATTACAATATTGGTACTGGTGTGCGAAAAAATAGAACAACGGCAGCCAAATGGTTCCAGAAAGGTGCGTCACTGGGATCAGCAGACGCTCAGGTAGCACTAGGCAACCTGTACTGGCATGGTGAAGGGGTTGAAAAAGACCGAATTCAAGCAACCGAATGGTTTAAACGTGCAGCCGACCTAGGACACAAAGACGGCAGGCAAAAATTGGCAATGGCCTATAATGATAGCGGTGTAATTCCTCAGGATCCAGCCAATACGGGCATATTAAGCCAGCGCACAACTAAGAAGCGCAACAGTAAAACACGTGGTATTCAATGGTAAACATCATCAACACAGCTTATCCAGCAGAAAACGCCTAGCAAAACACCCTCAACAAAGATTAATTCCACCCTCCATCATCATAAACGTGACATTCATGTAAAAATCAGTACCCTATAAAGAATAACCTGACCACTCGGAGCAAGCATGGGTAACTCACTTCTCGACCAACTAAAGAAAAGTGGACTGGTAGATAAATCCAAGGCTCAAAAAAGTAAACACAGCCAGTATAAAAGCCAGAAAAAGAAAAGCAAAAAAGGCGCAGTCACCCAGTTAGATGAAGTGGCATTACTAGCCAATAAAAACCATGCTGAAAAAGTTGCGCGTGACCGTCAGCTAAATCAACAACAGAAAGAAGAAGATGAACGCAATGCGATTGCCGCTCAGATCAAACAATTGATCGAAAGCAATAGTGTTAAAGAATTTGATGGTGACATTGCCTATCATTTCACCGATGGTAACATCGTCAAACGCATTTATGTTTCAGAAAAAATTCGCCACCACCTCACTGCAGGACGCCTTGCCATTGCCAAGTTAAGCGATGATTATAAGCTAGTGCCAACACCTGTCGCAGATAAAATCAAGCAACGCGATAAGCACTGTATTATTACCAATGATCATAGTGAAACGCCACCATCGAATGAAGAAGACCCCTATTCTGATTATCAGATTCCTGATGACCTGATGTGGTAACCGTAATAAACCATTAGTACATCAACCACTTTCTATTATTGTCGCCGATAAGATAATCATTCTCTTTACTAGCTCGCGGACACTCTCATGCAACCTATCTGGCATCTATTTTTACTGCTCTCAGCACTTGCTTGCCTGACACCCTCATTCGCCAGCACTCAATTTGAAAAAGAGATCGAAGCCGTTCGTGAAGTCTATTTAATCGCTACTGATGGCAACACACGCGACATACGCAGAGCAACAAAGAAGATTCGTCAGCTAGAAAAACAATACCCTGGTAATCCACTGGTGCTTGCCTACAAAGGTGGCGCATTGGCATTAAGAGGAAAAGAAATTGGCAAACGCCCACTGGATCGCATGCGAGAAACCGAAGAAGGCCTGCACATTATTGACCGGGCCTTGCGCACCCTTCGCAGCCATAAAGGGCACTATCTTGAAATAGTTGAAGCGCAGTTAGTCTCTACCTATGTTTTTATTAACCTGCCAGATTCTGTCTTTCACCGCCTTCGTGAAGGACAGCATATCGTCAAAAAACTGCTGATTCATCCTCAATTTGAGGAGATGCCACAGGGACTACAGGCGGCCATCTATTTTGCCGCTGCTATCGCAGCAAAAAAATATAACAACATCACTCAACAGAAACATTATTTAGAGTTAACATTGAAGACTGAGCCTGATGGGAGAAGTGGTAAACAGGCAAAAATACAATTAAAGCACCTGACCAATTAAAATGTCCGCACGTTTATCATTAAATGCCATTAGTAAGCGCTATGATTCAGAAGGCCAGCAAGTCACCGCGCTTAATGAAATCACCCTGTCATTGGACGAAGGTGAATTCCTCGCAATTCAGGGCCCATCAGGGAGTGGAAAAAGCACACTACTTAATATCTGTGGTCTTATCGACCGTCCCACAAGTGGAAACTATCACTTGAACGGCATTGCCATAGCACAACTTAATGAACAGCAGCGCTGCACACACCGACGTCAGATGATCGGCTTTATCTTTCAACGCCACCAACTCATTCCAGCCATGACGGTATATGAGAATATCGCCTACCCACTACTGCTCAATAATATTTCACCTAAGAAAATCCGCTATGAAGTGGAACAGATATTGACCACCCTAGACCTAATGCAACGACGCAAACATCTACCCAAACAGCTATCCGGTGGTGAGCGACAACGCGTCGGTATCGCTCGCGCCCTGATCAAGCGTCCTCAGCTTGTGATCGCCGATGAACCAAGTGCGAGCTTAGACCACCAACATGCTCAGACCGGTTTGCAACTGATGCGGGAACTCAACCAGACATTTAGCGCAAGCTTCCTCATCGCCAGTCATGATCCATTAGTGATTGACCATTGTGATCGTAAGATATCACTACTCGATGGTCGCATGGATGACCTTTCATGAACTGGTTGCTGATCGCCATACGTAATATTTTACGCGGTGGTACACGCGTGATCAGCACGCTGTTGATTATCGCAACAGGATTAACCGCGCTGCTACTAGGCAGTGGTTTTATGCTCTCCACTTATGATTCATTACAGGAATTGGGTATGCGTACTGAAGGGCATCTTATCATTATCGATGACAACCCTATTCCACTGCATGGTGGTTCTCACCAACAGTTAACACTCGATAGCTGGCAAGCCATTCAGACATCACTCTTGAATGATGAACGTGTGTTACGCATTTTACCACGCGCTCACTTTGAAGGGCTGATCGTAAACGGTAACAATAGCGCAGTGTTTTTTGGCAGCGGGGTTGATCCTCAAGAAGAGTTTCGTGTGCACGGCCCCTTTCTTCGCACCACTGGCGTGCTTGACCCATGGATAGGTGCATCAGAAAATCAGGATGTCGTTCTTGGGGTACAACTAGCACGCACCCTCAACGCCACAACAGGCGATTTACTAACCCTTAAGATAGTGGATAGCAATGGAAAAGCCAATCAAACAACTGTAAACCTTGTAGGCACGTACCAAAATGGCACCCCAGAAATTGATGACCACACACTCATGGTCAGTCTCGCCACCGCAGCACAACTACTCGGTACAAACAACATCAGCCAACTATCAATTTATCTCAATCAAAGTCAAACTGCCCCGGCCCTGCAGGCATTACTACAGAAGAACCTCAACAACGTAAGCGTACAAACATGGCAGCAGCGCGCAGAGCTCTACCATAAGGTAAAAGCACTCTATGATCGAATTTTTAGTGTGATGGGAATGATCATTCTAGTGGTCGTCTTCCTTGCGATTACCAACATAGTTTCGCTCGCTACTTATCAACGACGTGAAGAAATTGCAACGCTTAACGCACTGGGCACAAGGCCTCTCCGCATTTATACCAACTTTATATTAGAAGCCTTTTTGATCGGTATTACAGCGGCCATACTAGGTATGCTGCTTACCTATACCACTTCACAGGCGATTAATCTAAGCGAATTAATGATGCCCGCACCACCTGGAAAAACAGAAGGATATCCCATTTTCATATACACCTCCTGGCCACACTATTTACTCACCAGCCTAGTACTCATTGCGGTCGTGATTAGTGCATCGCTATTGGCAACCTACAATACAATAAAAATTAACATCGCCACGGCCCTCGCCTAAACCAAGGTTCTTAAAAGGTAACTAACTCACCCCCTAGCGAGTCGATTTCACCGACAAGAGCCATTTGACACGCATCAGGCGCTGCACCCGTTTGCGGTTGACATCAAACTCTTTGCTCTTGAGGAATACCACCATCCGCCGACTGCCGTAGAAAGGGCGT